>JANQSK010000941.1 GCA_028284105.1 Anaerolineae bacterium | reverse complement strand
CCGGCGTAAAATCTCTATTGTTCCAATCCCTAGAAGCACGTTACTGACTAAATGAATAGCTGCACGAACAAGCGGATCGGCTGACGTTGGGATCAACTTATCTAAGATGGCTACAGTAAACAGCATAACCAAAGTTAAAGGAACCATAAATTTCCAGTTGAAATCAAGCATTTGGTCAATGCGTAAACGAGGCCAAGTCCCACGAATCCAAATGAAGATGAAATAAATAGCGAACATCTTCACAAAGAAAACACCCATCCCGAGTAAACGACCAAAGGCCATTGTGTTCAAATCAAATGGTGTACCACCAAAGATTCGGATGAATGTGTTGATGATTGGCAAATTCCAGCCGCCTAAATAAACAGTTGCAAATAGGCCAGACATGAAAAGGGTGCTAATAAATTCAGCCAAGAAGAACATTCCGAATTTCATACCACCATATTCGACATGGAAACCCGCCACAATTTCAGATTCTGCTTCAAGTAAGTCAAAGGGAGTTCGTCCAGTTTCAGCTAAAGCAGAAACAAAGAAAACGATAGCGGATAGTGGCACAACTAAAAGGAAAGGAACTGACTGCGCAGCTACGATGCTTTGAGTAGACATTGAACGTGCCAACAAAATAGGAATAATCAGCGACAAAATCATGGGTACTTCGTAGCTGACCAATTGAGCAACGGAGCGGAAGGCGCCTAGTAACGCATATTTATTATTGGAACCCCACCCGGCTAATAACAAACAAACAACAGAAACCGAACTAATTGAAAGGACGTAGAAAATACCTACATTGAGGTCTACGCCGACAACGCCTGGTGCAAATGGCAATACCGCCCACATGAGAAGCGCTGTCATTACAATTAGAATCGGTGCTAAGTTATAAGCGAGACGATCGGCTCCAACAGGATAAATATCTTCCTTTGTAAGCAGTTTCAAGACGTCTGCAACGGTTTGAAGCAAGCCATATTTACCCCCAACGCGGTTAGGACCAATGCGATCTTGGATGCGAGCAATAACCTTCCGTTCAAGCCAAATAAGAAAGATAACAATTAATAGACAAAATGTGGAAACTGTAACAATTCCAACCAAGTCGATAATGATTTCTAAGCCGGCTGGATCGCCCGTGTAGATTTCACGAATGTAATCAAACACAGTTAAATCAAGCAGACTTCGTAGAAATTCAACCGGATCAAAGCGCATTGCCTATCTCCTTTTAGGAAATCTTATGGGGATGGTCGACAGGAAAATTGCACTTAAGGCTTTAAGTGCCATAACTCCTGCTCACCCTACCCCTCTCTCAAAAAATTAACGAAGATTCAAACGAATAAAACATTTGGCGATTCGTTTAAACTATGAAAAGACGTTTTGCATGAATTGTCCCTTCATAAAAAACCACCCTATTAAAAAATTAGTAGGGTGGATGGAACACAAAAATTATTTGGATATTAAACCCATTCTAAGACGCCACGGCCCCAAGCGTAAGCAAGACCATCTGCTAAAAGGAGAATAAAGAGTAATGTTGCTCCAATTGCAAAGAAGTCTAGTCTCCCATATGCAGCGGCAATTGGGAAAAGAAAGACAGCCTCAATATCAAAAACAACGAAGACTAAAGCGTAAATGTAGTATTGCACTTTAAACTGTACCCATGAATCACCAACGGCTTCAATACCGCATTCATAAGTTTGTTGTTTAATCGGATTTGGCTTCTGGGGTCCAAGCAGTCTATTAATGATCACCGGTGCCGCCGGAAAGATAGGCGACAGGATAAAAAATAATACAATGAACTGCCATTCTGCTTGCACAGCATCCTCCTCTTCAGCATTGCTGAAGCGTTTGTGAAATACGCCACATTTATAACACATGCAGCTTTCAAAAGCCAAAAGTGACATTTGTCACAATATCCGTTTGGTTTATGTGAAAATTTGTGGAAATTTCATCGTTTTAGGGCTTGTTTACTTTCGCACAATCTTAAGATTGAGTATACTAACACGTATGATTGATACCCCTATTGAATCACAACGCATCCTTGCTGTTGATGATAATACCTTTACCCTAAGAATTGTCCAGCATACCCTTGAACAAGCTGGCTATCAAGTAATTACTGCTACCTCTGGACCAGACGCCTTAAAATTGATAAATCGCCATGGCATGCCTCACCTTTCAATTGTTGATTTACATATGCCTGTTATGAGTGGTTTTGAGTTTTGTCATGCGGTTCACGAATTCAGCGATATGCCTGTCATCATGCTAACGGCCGTTAATACCGAAGAAACCATAATTGAAGGTTTAGAAAAACACGCTGACGACTATATCGTAAAGCCCTTCAATCCCAATGAGCTTGTTGCCCGTGTAAAACGCGTCCTTGATCGAATGGGAGATTATAACTATACGCTAGAATCGATCACTAAAATTGATGACCGCTTACAAATCAATTTCCCAAGTCGTGAAGCCATCGTAGATGATGGAAACATCTCACTCACGCCAACAGAAACAAAATTGCTTTACATCCTCGTTCGAAATGCAGGGCGCATTGTGACAACAGAGTTTTTACTCAACCGGATTTGGCCAATGCAAGATGCCCATGAAGATCGCTTACATGTTCACGTTCATCGTCTCCGTCGGAAGATTGAAACCAATCATAACGAACCAACCTACGTCATTGCAGAAAGGGGTACTGGGTATCGGTTCAATGTAGATATGCCAGCTTAGAAGGTAGCGATTAAATAAAAACAAGCGTAATAAAACAAAAAAGCCCACCAAAATTGGTGGGCTTTTTATTTTTCTGCCACTATTTATTTAGAGTTCAATACCTACTTTTTCAGCTAATGCTCTATTTGTAGGCTCAACTAATATTGATCCATCTGGAAATACGATAGTTGGGACAACACGATTTCCATTATTCACTTCTTTGACAAAGGCTAGTCCTTTGGGATCTGCTTCAACATCGATGTTTTCGTATTCAATACCATATTCGTTGAGCACATATTTCGCTCGATGACAATCTGAACACCAATTTGTGGTGTACATGACGATTTTCTTTTCTTCGTTCATCAATTTAATCCTATCTCTATCTTAGTTCTAGTTTGTTTATCTTTTAGAATGATTGCTCTTATTTGACGGCCGTTTCCTCTAGTTTCTTACTTTTGCCCAACCCAGACAAGCGTTGGATAAATTTGCCCGATCCGCTATTAACAAAATCATCCATTGCAATCGCAGCTGTCATTCTCTGAATACCCATTCCATAGGTTGGATAGGCGTGAATAGTGTTAGCGACATCTCGTACAGAAAGTTTGTTTTTTATAGCAAGCGCAAATTCGTTAATCATTTCGCCTGCCCGATCGGCGACAATGGTAGCTCCTAAAATACGGCCGTTTTCCAAATACAAGTGTTTAATAAAACCATCTACTGCACTGTCTGTGACTGCACGATCCACATGATCGAGATTTCGAATTGAGACAATGAGCTTATTTCCATATTTTTCTTGAGCCTTGGACTCCGATAATCCAACTTGTGCAACTTCAGGATCTGAAAACACAGTAATAGGTATATTGTTTAGAACGCCTTTATCTGTTCCTAAAAGCAGGGCATTTCTAGCAGCTTGGAATCCTTGCCAGCCAGCATAATGGGTAGCCTGGAATCCACCTGTGCAATCTCCTGCCGCAAAGATATGTGGCAAGCTAGTTTGCAGCTTCTCATTGACTTGAACACCGTTTACACTAAATGTAACCCCGATTGTTTCTAACCCCATGCTCTGAACATTTGGTTTGCGTCCAGTTGCTACCAGAAGCATATCCCCTGTGTAAGTGTCATTGTTAACGGTCAGTGACACTGTGTTGTTATCTTGGTTTGATACGGCCGTTACAAATCCTTTTACAAATTGAACACCCTCTTCGACCAAATTACTTTTAATCACTGCCGATGCCTGTAAATCAATTTTTTCAAGCGGTTCTAGTCCATCAAAAATGGTAACTTGTGATCCAAGTCGACGGTAAGCTTGACCAATTTCAATACCAACTGGACCCGCTCCAAGAATCATAAGGTGTTGAGGTAATGTCTCATTTTCAAAAATTTCTTCATAAGTAACAAAATGAGCATCATTTAAACCGGGAATTTCAGGAATATACGGCCGTGCCCCCGTTGAGATAAGGAAATTCTTGGATTCTAAAATTTGATTATTGACTTGAAGTTGGTTGGGACCGACAAATTTTGCTTCCCCAAAAATCACATCAACTCCTTTATCCATATAAACCTCATCCGTTTCATGCTGATAGATATCTTCGATAACCTGATTGATTTTGGCGCTGACTTGGGTCATGTCAACCGCAGAATCATTGGTGAGCACACCAAATTGTTGGGCATTTCGGGCAGTTTGAATTTGTTTGGCAATATGAAGTAACGTTTTGCTGGGTATACATCCATGCCAAGTACAGTCTCCGCCAATTTTCCACTTTTCGATCATCGCGACCTTCGCCCCAAGCTGTGCTGCAAAATCTACGGCCGTTATTCCAGCTGAACCCGCCCCAATTACAATCAAATCATACATACAATATTGTGCCTCAAGTTTTTATATTCTTAATCTAGGCTAAATTTTTTTTACTCTTGCATCAATTTGACCATTTAGTGTCGGAAATCCTTACAACGCTTTTTATGATTTGGGTATAATAGATTCGTGGCAAAAAGAACGAACGATCAATGGTTATCTGAATTAGAGGAATCCAGTCCAAATTATGAACTGGCAATTTCTGATCTCAGAAAAATTTTACTTTCCGGTCTACAGCGAGGTTTATTAGGACAGGTCAATACGTCTGCCCCTGAATTTGAAAGCCAAGCTGAAGATTTTGTACAAGAAGCGCTTTTAAAAATCCTCAATAAGAAACATACGTTTGCAGGACGGAGTCAATTCACAACATGGGCACACAAGATTGCCGTTTCTGTTGCATTAACTGAATTGAGAAGAAAGCGTTGGCAAGACAAATCCCTCAATGGCATTGTTGAAACGGATAATGGCGAATATACACCTCAATTTATGGCGGATAAAAAACCATCTCCTGAAAAGGTTGCTGAAAGAGGTGAATTGTTACAGCGTGTCGAACATCTCATATCTAATTCTTTAACTGATAAACAGCGAACAGCATTAGTAGCAGCTACTATAAACGGCCGTTCTGCAGCTGAAGTTGCAAGAGAAATGGATATGAAACCCAATGCGGTCTATAAGCTTTTGCACGATGCCCGCTTGCGATTAAAACGAACTTTATCAGAGGAAGGGCTCGCACCTGAAGATATTTTAGGCGTCTTTGAGTAAGAAGCGTTTAACCTACAGCGTCCAAAGAACAATATGACAGGATTTATCAACAGACTCAAGAATTTTTTCTTCCGTCAGCAAGCGCAGGACAGTATGAACAGTCAGAAGACGCCTATTCAACCTGCTTCCATTCAATCAGGAGAAAGCGGGAAGCTAGGGATTAGCGAAGAAGTGGTTGTTGATTTAATGCAACAACTTCAAAATACAAAAGAGGGCGAATATTCTTGTGCAGATTCCTATGCATTGCTCGATGAATATGTAGAGTTAGTGGCTTCAGATGAAGACGTTGAGCGTTTGATGCCGCTTGTAAAAGCTCATCTTGATGCTTGCCCTGACTGCAAGCTTGAATTTGAGGTCTTACTCAAAGTTTTAGAATCGGAAGAATAAGACATTGTTCAGTTGCAATGAATATCCCAGTTCGTTGCAACTCAGATATCCTCACTCAACCCAAAGAACTGAATATAAACCAATCAGCATAATAAATTAAATAATTAGGAGAACCTCATGGCGAAAGCAATTTGGAACGGTCAAGTATTGGCAGAAAGTAATAACACAGTGATTGTTGAAGGCAATCATTATTTTCCGCCTGAGTCAGTCAACAAATCATTTTTTTCAGAATCAACTCAAACCTCTGTTTGCCCTTGGAAAGGTCTCGCATCGTATTTTGATATTGAAGTTGATGGGCAACTGAACAAAGCTGCGGCTTGGGTTTATAAAGCGCCAAAATCAGCAGCAAGTAATATCAAAGATCACGTCGCCTTTTGGAATGGTGTTCAGGTAGAATCGTAGCTATTATGGAAAAAACGCTTCTATTAGCTGGTGACATTGGCGGTACTAAAACAGTTCTTGCCATTTTTGAAGACGAAGGTAGTGGCTTGCCCATTAAACCACTCATTGAAAAAACATATCCTAGCAGTGATTATGGTGCACTTGAAGAAATCATTGAATTATTTATGCGTGATTTCACTGGACAAATTTCTGCAGCCAGTTTTGGTGTTGCAGGTCCAGTAGTTAACGGCCGTTCACAAGTCACAAACCTCCCTTGGCTTATCGATGTCAAAAATCTGCAAAGCACATTGGGCATTGAAACAGTGACTTTGCTGAATGATTTAGAAGCCATTGCCAACGGTGTACCCTATCTTCAAGAAGATGATGTTGTCCAGCTAAAAGAAGGTCAAAAATCCAATTCAGGGGCTATCGGTGTTGTAGCACCGGGAACTGGTTTGGGGGAAGCGTTCTTAGTATGGACAGGTTCCCGATATGAATCTTACCCATCAGAAGGCGGACACACTTCATTTGGTCCGATTTCAGAGCTCCAGGTAGATTTACTCAATTTTCTCTCCAAAAAATTTGGGCACGTGAGCTATGAACGCGTTTGTTCAGGAAGCGGGATGCCTAATTTGTATCAATTTTTCAAAGAAACCAATCGCTTTGAAGAACCTTCTTGGCTTGCCCAAGAATTGGAGAATTCAAACGATCCCACGCCTATCATTGTTGAACATGCGGTCCACAGAACTGCCAATATCTGTATAGCAACACTAGACCTATTTTTTGAGATTTTAGCAGGTGAATGTGCCAATATGGCACTCAAGCTCATGTCAACTGGTGGAATCTATCTTGGTGGAGGGATTCCGCCTCGATTGATTCCTCAACTGCAAGACAGCACCTTTGCAGATGTCTTTGAATCAAAAGGACGATTCACAGCGTTCTTAAAACAAGTTCCTGTGTTTATTATTTGCAATCCTAAGATTGCACTTTATGGAGCAGCTTATCAAGGTCTGAGTACGGCCAAAATGAGGGTGACATGATTCATCGTCTTGAAAGCAAGCAAGAAGTGGCTCAATTTACTGCCGATCTATTTTTGAAAGTGGCTAATGAAGCAGTTGATAAAAACGGCCGTTTTTTAGTCGCGCTCTCTGGCGGCAGCACACCAGCCCTCTTATTTGAATTGCTGAAAGATTCGCCCTATGCAGAAGGCATTCCTTGGGAACAAACTCATATCTTTTGGGGAGATGAGCGACTTGTTCCACCCACAGATGATGGCAGTAACTATAAACAAGCAAATGAACTTCTTCTCAAACACGTCGATATTCCTAAAACAAATATTCATCGTGCTTTAGGAGAAGCCTCACCCTCAGAAGCCGCTGAAGATTATCTCAATCAACTTCAAAAATTTACAAAAGAGGATGAAAATTTCCCTGTCTTTGATCTCATCCTGTTAGGTATGGGAAATGATGGGCATACGGCTTCTTTGTTTCCAGGTGAGATAAGTGATTTGGAGCGGGAAACGGCCGTTATTTCTGTAACTGCTGATTACGACGGCCGACCAGCCAACCGCGTCACTTTTACCCCATTACTCATCAACCTTGCCCAGCATATCGTTGTGCTCGTCACAGGAAGAAGCAAAGCAGAAACGCTTAAACAAGTTCTAGAAGGTGATCACAATCCTGAACGATTGCCAATCCAGCGTATTCAACCTCAAAATGGCATATTACATTGGATATTTGATCATGCCGCAGCAGAAAATCTAAAAAAATAAACACAATATTTCCCCTACCCCACCATTTCATAAAAGGAGTCCATCGTGACGACAGTAACCGCCCACAGTTTAGAAAATCTCCAAGTCCAAATTCAAGCCAATAACCACGCGATTTTAGCGGATGAACCTCTCTCCGCAGGAGGGGAAGATTTAGGACCCAATCCATATGATCTTCTTCTGAGTGCGCTTGCTTCTTGTAAAGTAATGACCGTGCATTTATATGCTCGAAGAAAACAATGGCCCGTTGAATCTGTTCACGTCACGCTTAATTACAAAAGAGTTTCAGGCAAAGATTGTGAAGATTGTGAAACGGAAGGTGCTGCCAAAGTTGACATTATTGAGGCAACGATCAAATTTGAAGGCGACCTAGATGAAGAGCAAATACAGCGTCTCACCGAAATCTCCAATCGCTGTCCCGTCCACCGCTCCCTAACATCTGAAACCAAAATTTATACAACCTATTCACCCAATTAATCCATCTAACCGATGTCAAATTGATTTAGTAATGGACAAGTTTATCTTGCTTAATGATGAGCTTGTTCTCTAAAGGATGGATTTCATGTCAAGCCAAGCAATGTCTGATGTAAATCTTGATAAAAAGTGGCAAACATTATGGCTCTTAGCCCTTGCAGAACTCTTAGGCATGGCTGTTTGGTTCTCTGCTTCAGCGGTTGTACCTGCTTTAACAGACGTTTGGGCTCTAACAGCAAACGGACAAGCATGGCTGACTATGTCTGTTCAAATTGGATTTGTCGTTGGTGCATTTGCCTCTTCCCTCTTAAATCTAGCGGATAGAATTCCAGCAAAGCTATTTTTCTCATTTGCTTCCATATCTGCAGGTATACTCACAGCTTTAATCCCGATCATTTCAACAGGATTATCAACTGCGCTTGTGTTGCGTTTCTTCACAGGTGTACTGCTAGCAGGAGTCTATCCTGTGGGAATGAAACTTATGGCGACGTGGACGAAACAGGATCGCGGCCTAGGAATTGGTCTACTTGTTGCTGCACTTACGATTGGATCGGGATTACCTCATCTCCTCACCATTTTCGGCGCAAACACCAATTGGCAACAAGTGCTTTTCTTAGCGGCCATCCTCGCAATTGTAGGTGGATTAATTGGTCTATTTTTTATTCAAGAAGGGCCATACCGCACAGAATCCCCTCCTTTTGACTGGCAGCAAATTGGCAAACTACTAAAGGAAAAGCCCGTTGTGTTAGCCAACCTTGGTTACTTAGGTCATATGTGGGAACTTTATGCGATGTGGGCATGGATTCCCATTTTCTTAGCTGAAAGTTTCCAGTTGCAAGGTGTTTCTACAAGATGGGCTAGTCTGGTGGCGTTTGGCGTTTTGGCTGTTGGGGGGATTGGCAGTTATGTAGCGGGTGTTTTGGCGGATAGATACGGCCGTACTCAAATCACATCTATCTCCTTACTCGTAAGCGGGGGGTGTTCACTCATTATTGGCGCATTATTTGGGGGAAATCCAATCTTACTTACTGTT
>JANQSK010000830.1 GCA_028284105.1 Anaerolineae bacterium | reverse complement strand
CCCACGGTGTCGCCACTGCCAGCAAAGAGAACCCAGCAATCCCTGGCACAATGCCAGCAACGGCCGTTCCCCATCGTTGTCGCAACCGATCTGAAAGTGCACCGGCGGCAGGGACTATCAAGGTGCCAATAATGGTGCTGCTGCTTAAACCGATGCCGGTCAGCGTCGTGACGCCAATCGTTCGACCCAAAATGGTGGCAGAGTCGCCAAACGTTTGCAGCATGAGGATAGCCAATGTCGGAGTTAGCATCCCTGCTACAACGATGCGGTTGACACCCATCAACCCAATCGCAGACCCCAGTTCGGGCCATGTGCCTTGTTTTTGAACATCTTGAGGCTTGGGAGCAGAAACGGCCGTTTCTTCCACGGCAATCATCTTTTTTGCAGTCCCTTGGGTTTCTGGCAAAAAGAACAGGGCAATCAGTGCACCCACCAAAGAAATAGTGGCATCAATGTTTAAAGCAGCATGATAGCCAAACAGGTCGGTTAATGCCCCACCGGCTGCAGCCCCCCCTGCTGCCCCAGTAAAGAAAAAGACGTTGTAAATGCCAACATAACGACCGCGGTTTAATTCGTCTGCAATATCAAGAATGATGGCATTGCCTGTGACCCAAATACCTGACCATGCAATCCCCCAAAGCAAGCGGCCAATGAGCAATGGCCAATAGCCGTTGGTTAATCCATAAACGGCCGTTGAAAGCGCCCCAATAAACAAAGCGGGCACAAACACCCATCGTCTAGGTAGCCGATCAGAAAGCCATCCGGCCGGCCCATTGGTAAACAATCGGATAAAGCGATTGGCCGACAGCATCGTCCCAACAGCCAGTAGCGTAATGCCGGCTTCTTCTGTATGCGTCGGCAAAATAGTGTAAAGTGAGGCATCCCCAAACAGCGATAGCATGGTGCCTAAACCTGCCGGCAACATGACCCGCCATAGTGAAATTTGTTTGTCCTTCTCCATCGTAACGAAGGATTATAGACCGGAACTATTCGTTTTGCTGTATCAAAGGGAGATAACTGTTAAATATCGCCTGATTGGGTGGGTCAGTTGTGGTACCCGGTGTAAATCGAATCGAGAAGTCCGCAAAAGAGGCCAATCCTGTTGGCCCATGCCAGAAAGAAGGCGCATTGGGTGACAACCACACTTCACAATAAGCCAGCTTATCATCAGACCAATCCACTGTGAGAGACGGACCACAAAAAAGCTTTGGATAATAGCCATCTAAACTGCTGAATTGGAGCTGGAAATCTTGATCGTGGTTGATCACCAGCATCTCATTCACCAAATTTTCGTATGCCTGATCGTAGCTTTTTCCATTTTTGACAAACCATCCTAACCACGTTTGCTCATCTTTTTCAATCTCACCATGTTGCCCTTTGTACTGATTGGGCAAATGCCATTGTTCAGTTCTGACTCGGTTGACATCGTTAAATCTTGTGGCTGTGTAATCATAAATATCACCCGAGTCAAAATCTTGCCAAGGTGCTCCCGTTGAGGAGTGAATAACGATTGAGTCAATTTCATCCGAGATGATCTCAATCTCATCAACCACTAAGCGCGTGCCTACCTGCCCACCGGAAGGAATCATCACGTTGGTATAAAACATATAGTTCAGGTTTGGCTTTGTGTCTTCAACCTTCTGAATCCAGCTCTCCCCATCAATCCATGTGGCTAAGGCAAAATCAGGGGTGCTGTCATTTTCGATAGTACTCGGAGCAAGTGCCCTAAATACCCATCGCGGAACGGCCGTTTCGCTTATCTTTTCACAGCGAATCACATAATTCCACAGATCATTAGCATAAAGCCCATGCTCTTGATTGGGATACGCTGTTTCTACCCCAGCAAAGGCAATAAACGGCACCCCGTCAGCTGAACGCCCCACGTGGGTTGGCTTTGCAAAAGGTTCCCCGTTTTTCTTGTTGTTGTACAGTAAATCCCGCGTCTGATAGGCATTATTGATGAGTGTGCCATACGTCGCTTGGTACAATCGGGCCCCATAGGGTGCTTGACCAGCCATTTCACTACTAAGAGGGGATGGCAAGGGTTCAGCGACAAATTTCAAAGAGAGTTGTTCTCGAGGTTCACTCATATTAGGTTCAATCAATGAATGAATTTGAATGAGGCTAAACGTTTTATACACTAGTTCATCCCCACTCCAGTCAATGGTATACGTTCCTACATCACTCAAAAAACTGTTTGGTCCACATTGATTACCCACAGGATCAACCAAAATAGGTGGCGTCTGTGAAAGTAAAACGGCCGTTTGTGACGCTCCAAAAAGACTCAAAGCAATACAAAATACAAAAACAAATCGAATGTTTTTCATTTCTTTCTTTTCCTTTTGAGATAAAATTTGGCGGTCGTGTAATCTTGATGTTGGAACTAGCGATAAATGCATTATAGAGGGTGGGACAAACTAAAGAAATACATAAAGCGACAACTTTTGAGGAGATAAAATGGATATCGGGAATGCGGCAAAGTTAGGCTTTTCAATCGAGCGACTCAATCGAATCAAGGTACTTCAACAGCGGTTTATTGATGAAGGCAAACTGCCAGGCTTTGTCACTTTGATTGCCCGGCGTGGTGAAATCGCCTATCTCGGCACAACGGGATATCGAGATATTGAAAGTAAACGGCCGTATGAAACAGACACCATTGTCCGCATTTATTCCATGACCAAACCAATCACATCGGTCGCCTTACTCATGCTATATGAACAATCTCTGTTCAATCTCCACGACCCAATTCATGAATTTTTACCTGAGTTTAAGGACACAAAAGTTTATGAGGAAGGGGAACTTATTTCGCCCAATCAGCCGATCACCATTCAACATCTGCTTACCCACACGTCCGGCATTACCTATGGGAACCCAGAAGGAAGTTATGTGGACCGTCTCTACTACGAAGCCAGTTTGCACAACGAGCGCAATGAACACACTTCTATTGAAAACGTAGTTAAACAAATTGCGAAGCTGCCTTTGCGCTTTCATCCAGGTACACGCTGGCATTATGGCATGTCAACAGATGTCGTGGGGCGTCTTGTTGAGGTCATTTCCGGCCAACCCCTTAATCAATTTATTGATGAGCAAATTTGCCAGCCGTTAGGTATGGTCGATTCTGCTTTCCACATTGATCCGGCCAAAGTTGATCGATTTGCTACCTTGTATCATGTCACAGCTGACAATCCACTCGCCATTCTTGACACTTCTCAAGACAGTGACTATTTGCCACCCGTTCATGTGCATTATGGTGGCGCAGGCATGGTTTCGACCATTGGAGATTATTACCGCTTTGCCCAATGCTTACTAAACAAAGGGGAGCTTGATGGCGTCCGTATT
>JANQSK010000934.1 GCA_028284105.1 Anaerolineae bacterium | reverse complement strand
TTTTGCCTAAGCTCTATCAATAAACTGGTTTAAATGGGTTTCCTTCACGTTCCATCTCTTGCGCCTGATCGTACCAAGAGGTTGCATATCCATCCCATTCAGCTTCCGCAATTTCTGGACCACCAAAGAGCATATGAGTCGTGTCGAAGTTAATCGCAGTTGATTTACCCACAGCAAACTCTTGCCCCTCTGATTTGAGGCGTTCCATATTGGCTTTATCACGTTCAAATGCTTTTGGATGGGGGCCATGATCAAGCCCAGCGGGATGCAAAGTAAACATGCCTGGCTCAATCCCCGCTTTTGAAAAGAAGTTACCTTCATGATAGAAAATAAACTCATCGTAATCGATGTTGCGATGGTAGAAGGGAAGGCGTAATGTTTCTTCATTCCCTAAAGCCCGCGGCGCAAAGGTGGTTACCAACACATCTTCACTGGCAAAGGTTGTGTTGGCGGTAGGAACAACGTGATTATTGAGCATTGAAATGGGGCGAATATCTCGCACATTGAGAATGTATGGCGTTAAAGTGCCTTTCCAACCGGCTACGCTGGTCAGTGGATTAAAGTCATACCACATTTTAGTGAGACGCCCGAGTCGCTTCACGCGAAGCTCGTACTCATCCAAATCCCATTTTTCGCGAGGGGCATCAAACTCCGGTAAGCGCAAAACGCCCTTATCAAAAATAGCGTGAGGGCCAAGCAAACCCCGATCTGGAATTTGGTAAGGGGATTTTGACTCTACAATAATGATGAATGTCCGATTGTCTTCAGGGATCATGCGATATAAACAGCCCCGTGGAATCACGATGTAGTCCCCGCGTTCATACTCAAGCACGCCATACTCTGTTTCAATACGGCCGTAACCGTCATGCACAAAGTACACTTCATCCCCATCCACTGATTTATAAATAAACGGCGTCGCCTCTTGACGTTTGCTCAAAAAGAAGGAGAGCGTTTTCTTGCCACACCAAACGGCTGCTGACAGGAGTTGGGTCGGTAACGCATCTGGGTTTTCAGAATCGGCCGTGATCATTTTGCGACAATCGATGGCACGCGGCATTAAATCACCTTCAATGCGTTTCCAATTTGAAGGCGCCTCGGTCACATAGAGATGTGACGCTTCTTCACTAAAAAATCCTTCCCGTGCATGTTCCAATTCAAACGTACCTTCAGGAACGCGCACATGGGCTTGATTACTGTATCGACCTCTTTTATGGGGATAATTTTTCATGGGAACTCCTTTGTAGATGTCAGGTGTCAGGCTTGCTGATTTATGAGGCTAGTTTACAATAGCCCTCTCTTTATTTCAAACAGTTGATTTTTGTTTCATTGAACGGAACAAATGGAGTTATTTCATGAAGTTAGCGACCCTACGCACTGAATCCCGAGATGGCCAACTCATCGTGGTTGATCGAAATTTAACAAAGGCAGCCACCGTACCCAATGTTCCAACATTGCAATTTGCCATTGATCACTGGACGGCCGTTTCCCCTGCTCTGCAGCAAACCTTTGATGCCCTCCAAGATGGGACACATCCTGATGCTTTCGACTATGCTATTGAAAAATGCGCAGCCCCATTCCCAAGAGCATATCAATTTTTAGATGGTTCCGTTTATTTGCACCACATGAAAAAAGCACGCGCTGCGCGTGGGGTTGATATGCCACCCCGCTATGAAACCGAACCGTTGATGTACCAAGGCATGTCCCACGCTTTCCTCGCGTCCAACGAGCCGCTTCGCGTTCCTGATGATGCGCTAAATGTTGATTTTGAAGGGGAGATTGCTGTGGTGACTGATGATGTGCCGATGGGAACGACTCGCGAAAACGCCAGCCAGCATATCAAATTATTTGTGTTGCTCAACGATTTCACACTTCGTGTTAAAACAAAGCTTGAATTGCCTAAGCAGTTTGGATTTTTGCAGGCCAAGCCTTGGAACGCCCTCTCTCCAGTCGCCATCACACCCGATGAGCTAGGGGAAAATTGGGATGGAAAAATGCCCAATATCAATGTCACTTCGAGCATCAATGGCAAATGGTTTGGCTCTCCGAATGCGGCTACCGATTATTGGTTTAATTACCCAACGCTGATTGAACACGCTGCTGTTTCACGCGATTTAGCGGCTGGCACTTTAATTGGCGCAGGCACGGTATCTAATGCCTCTGATGAATCGGGATATGGCTCTATCTCAGAAGCCACCACAGACCAAAAGCTCAGTGGCGAACCTTTAACTCCGTTTTTAAAATATGGGGATGTTGTTCGTGTTGAGGTATTGGATGAAGCCGGTAATTCTATTTTCGGAGCCATTGAGACAGAAATAGCATCTTAGAATTTTCAATCCAAAAGGTCATGTCGAGCGATGCAACACAAATGACTTGATTATCAACTAGTGAGTCGAGACATCTCCATGTAAATAGCTTATGTCGAGCGATGTAATGTCGCATATATGGAGATGCTTCGGCTATTTATTTGACCAACACGATTTCTCGGCACCTTCGCTCAGCATGACAAGCCACTTAGATCGAAACGGCCGTTTTACGCCGAATCCGCATCTCTTTGATACACCGTTTCGCCCTCAAAGATAGTTTGCAAAACGGCCGTTTTCCCAATCTGCTCAGGTTCGATTTCAAACAGATTCTGATTCAGCACAATCATGTCCGCTACCTTCCCGACTTCAATAGAACCGCACACATCTTCATGACGCGCTGCTTTGGCCCCATTGATGGTAAAAATTTCTAGCGCTGTAGGAAGATCAATCGCTTCATTCTCACCAAGAGGCTCCACTATGTGACCGTCAGGGTCCTTGCGCGTGATCAAGGTTTGAATGCCTAACCAACTGCTTGGTGAAGGACTCATCGCTGGCCAATCAGTTCCTCCAATCATACGAGCGCCACTACGTTGGTAAGATCCAATCGGCCAGCTCTTTTTAAGCCGCTCTTCACCCACAACCGCCATTAAAGCCGTATCTTTACCCATCGATGGATGCCACAGTTTTGGGCATAAATCTGGCACCGCACCCAGTTCGGCAAATCGAGGTAAATCAACAGGATGGACGTTTTGAGGGTGGGCAATTTCATGCCCCAATCCAGAATCCCCATTGGCATTGCGAGCCGCCTCAATGGAATCTAGGGCTGCTCGAAGAGAAGCATCCCCTGTCGCGTGCATTTTGACAATCATGCCTTCTTTGTCAAATCGAATAAGCACTTCCTTTAACAGGACGGGATCAACTAGGATAAGCGCATAAGGATCGTGTGTGTCTGGGTTATCCCCTAGATAAGGTTCCAGCATACAGGCTGTTTTGGCGACAGGAACACCATCCAAGAAAAGCTTTAAAAAGTCGACCTTAACATGTTTATCCGCATATTGATGACGATCTTCAACCAGTGGCTCTAAATCATTGGGATCATAAATGAATGGTGTTTCCCACAGAAAATGAAGCCCCACTCTCAATTTGAGTTGATTTGTTTGATCAGCAGTTTTATACGCTTGGGCAATAGCACGATGAACAGCAGGTTCTTTTATCGACGTGACGCCGACTTCATGCAAAGTCTTCGCAAGCCAACCCACTGCTTGAGCATATTCATCAGCGGTCCGCTCTGGCACAAATTGGTATACAGCAGAAGCGGCCGTTTCTAGCACCAATCCCGTCAGTTCGCCCTCATCATCTTTGACAAACGTGCCATTAAAAGGGTCTGGGGTTTCTGTTGAAATACCAGCTAGCTCAAGCATTTTGCTGTTGCACCACGCATTGTGCAATGAGGCGTCCCACAGAAAAACAGGTCGATCCGGACAGATTTCATCTAGCTGTGCTTTGTTGAGTTGCGCAGCAAGATTCATATGAAATGAACCCCCTACAATGACAGCTTCATTTGGGTTTTGCGATGCGAAGTTAGAAACGGCCGTTACAATCTCGCTAAGGGTAGCCGTCATCGGAAAGTGACAGTGAAACAACCGCCCAATCGCTCCCTCAAGCCCGTGGATATGCATGTCATGCAAACCAGGCATCGCCATCTGTTGGTTTAAATCAAAGATTTTAGTATCCGGTCCCACAAAGGATTCTACATCTGTATCATTGCCAACATAAATAAACCGGCCCTCTCGAATTGCCACACACGAAACCCAAGGACTTTGGCCATTAACCGTGTAAATTTTTCCATTTTTGTAGATTGTGTCTGCTGCTTGAATCATGGGGTGTTTTCTGCCGATGAACCGCAAATTTCCACCTCAGTTCATCTCGTTAATCTCCTCTATTTTGCTTATACTATGTAAATTTCACAAAGTTTCTTGAAATAAAATGGGGTAAACGTGTGAAATTTACTCGGTGAAAATCAAAAATTCAGCAATTCTTTTCCAAGATGCTTTTTGATTTTCACATATTTCACAAGAAAATATAAGTAAAACGAAGATTTTGGCTCTCAGCATACAAGGAGAAGGAAGATGGATTTAGGAATTAACGGCCGTAAAGCGCTGGTCTGTGCATCATCTCAGGGTTTAGGGTACGCCTGTGCGGTGGCTCTGGCACAAGAAGGGTGCGAAGTGGTCATTAACGGCCGTGTTGAAGAAAAGCTCCAAAACGCTGTAGAAGAAATCAAATCCCAAACGGGCAACCAAAATGTCAGCTATGTGGTAGGCGATCTAACGACCGATGAAGGGCGTGCTGCCATCGTGTCAGCCTGTCCTGATGCCGATATTTTAGTCAATAACAACGCCGGACCGCGCCCTGGTACCTTTCAAGATTGGGACAAAGATCGCTGGATGGGTGCGATTGAAGGCAATATGTTGGCTCCTATCTTTATGATTCATGCTCTTTTACCTGGTATGCGTGAACGAAAATTCGGCCGTATTGTGAACATCACCTCCGCGATGGTGAAAGCCCCACGGCCACATCAAGGGCTCTCAACAGCAGCGCGTTCAGGCTTAACAGCGCTGAGCAAAGCGATTTCCAAAGAAACAGTGGCTGATAATGTAACCATCAACAACATTTTGCCAGAGCGTATCGCTTCCCCTCGCACAAAATTTCTTGCTGAGCGCATGATGGAAGAGCAAAGCATCACCTTCGATGAAGCAATGGCAAGAATTGTCGCCACCATCCCAGCCGGACGAATGGGAAAACCTGAGGAAATTGGGGCAGCGTGCGCCTTTTTATGCAGCGTGCAGGCCAGCTACATTTGCGGCCAAAATCTCCAGCTAGACGGCGGCGCCTATCCAGGTTTGATTTAATTTTTACCGGTCATTTCGATGAAAGCGCTCAAGAGAATACTTCTCCAATAATTGAAAATAGCGACAAGAAATTGCTACTGCGTTTGGGAAGACCCGCTGCCTTCGAAATGACCAATTGACAAGGCTCACATTATGAAAATAGAAATCATTCAACAATTAACGGCCGTAGTTGGCCCAGACAACCTCTCCATCACCGAAGCCGACCGCCAACTCCACTCTCAGGACCAATCAACACACCCACCTGTATTGCCCGACATCGTCATTTGGCCACGCACCACCGAAGAGGTGAGCCAAATCGTTACAATCGCCCATGCAAACCAAATCCCTGTCACGGCATGGGGAGCAGGAACCAGTCTAGAAGGGCACTCAATTCCGCTTAAGCAAGGCATTTCACTCAATTTTCAACAGATGAATAAAGTGCTCAATTTGCACCTAGAAGATTTCCAAGTCACTGTTCAGCCCGGCATCTTTCGCAAGGAGTTAGAAGCAGAACTAGCTAAAGTTGGCATGATGTTTGCACCTGACCCTGGAGCAAATGCTAGTCTTGGGGGCATGATTGCCAACAATGCGGCAGGTATTCGTACCGTCAAATACGGGGCAACCCGCGATAATGTGCTGGCCCTTGAAGTTGTCATGGCGAATGGAGACATTATCAAAACGGGCTCACGCTCACTCAAACAGTCGGCTGGGTATGACTTAACCCATCTCTTCACAGGCTCAGAAGGAACCTTAGGGTTAATCACTGCTGCCACTTTAAAAATCGTACCGATTCCAGAGTATTTCACGACAGCTACTATTGCCTTTGATTCCGTAGAAGATGCTGCCGAGGCCGTTTATGGCATTATTGGTACTGGGCTTCAACCTGCCGCTCTTGAACTCGTTCACCCCGATCTCATCCGCTGGATGAATGAAGATTTCGGAGCCAATTACACAGTGGCACACTCGCTAATGCTTGAGTTCAGTGGCGCCAGTGAGCAAGTCGTTACGGATGCCTATCAAATGGCTCAAGAGGTTTGTGAAGAGGTTGGCGCAAAAGCATTCACTGGTGGCATAGGTCGAGACGCCCGCAAGAAAATGTGGGAGTTCCGCCACGGCATTCGTGAGCGCTTGGTTCGTAATCATCCAGGGGAACATTGGGTCTTGGTTGATTTAGCAGTCCCTATTTCTAATTTTCCTGAACTGGTTGCCTACTGTCAGGAGCAAATTTACGCCTATGAATTTGACGGCCGTATCATTGGTCATGCGGGAGATGGCAATATGCACTGCGGGCTCCACTTTTTGCCTGACGATGAAGCCAAAAAAGCCAAAGCAGTTGAGTTAGGCAAGGTGATGGTGAAGAAGGCACTTGAGCTTGAGGGGACCTGTACAGGAGAGCATGGTATCGGCATTGGCAAACAGAAATATATGGCAGACGAGCATGGCGAAGAAGCGCTCCATGTGATGCGTACAATTAAGCAAGCTTTGGACCCCAAAAACATCTTA
>JANQSK010000930.1 GCA_028284105.1 Anaerolineae bacterium | reverse complement strand
TTGGAAGTATTGCTCGAACAATACGTGATGCAAGTTGGTGTTGAATCAAATCTTGTATTGCGAATCGGCCGTACACACATCTTCCCAGCAGCAGTTCGTTATCTTTCAGAATTAACCCACGCTACCGAAGGGTTGAAGATTGCTGGTTTGGAACTTGATAGCAGCACATTGAAAGAAGTTGCTGGTTTGGCTAGCTCACTCCAATCATTGCTCAATGAACTTTCTACCAAACTAGAGCATGAAGATGATGATTTGCATGCAGAAGCAGATTACGCTTGCAACACATTATTGCCAAAATTGCTTGAGATTCGTGAAGCTGTTGATGCACTCGAAGGCTTTATTCCTGACGATTTGTGGACACTTCCTTCTTATCAAGAAATCTTGTTCATTAAATAATCTTAACGTCATAAAATGACGAAATGTAATAAAAAAGCCTGTTGCAATTCTCAACAGGCTTTTTTATTAACTCGCTAAAATTATTTTGACGCCTAGCGTCCATTTGGTCAATTCGACTAGACAGCCTAAGTTGTATTTTTGAATCGCTATGGAAACTCCACTAAAATTCACAAGTATGCGACAGGATAACGAGTCAGACCGACTGCAGATTTTGGTCATCTTGCAGGAAATTGCCCGAGCATTAAGCACCGCATGGGATTTAGATTCAACCCTTGATTTGATTTCCAAAAAAACAACTGAAATTATGGGAATGGATTCTTGCTCCATCTATCTGCTTGAACCAGATAACAAAACGCTCCGCTTGCGTGCTTCTAGTGGTTTATCCCAACGCGCATTAGGGCGGGCAACTCTTGCTGTTGGGGAAGGGATGACCGGATATTCTGTTGAGCAAAATCAACCGATCTTTGCCGCAGATGCCCAACATGATCCCCATTTCAAATGGGTTGATCGAACAGAGGAGAATGTATTTCACTCGCTTCTGGCTGTGCCTCTCAATATTGAAGCCCAAGAGCATGCTATTGGGGGGATGAACGTTCAAACCAAAACGTATCACGAATTTACGGGATACGAAATCGAGTTGCTACAGCTGATTAGCGCACTGGCAGCGGGTGCATTAGCCAAAGCCCAAATTCTAGATAAACAGCAGCAGCAAATTCATGAGCTTCAAGCCTTAGCCACCGTCAGCGAGGCAATGACGTCTCCTCAATATTTGGATGACTTGCTGAATATTGTGACTGAAATGGCGGCTAAGACGATGAATGCTTCTGTGTGTTCGCTGTTTTTGATTAACGAACAGGGGACGTACCTCGAGTTGAAATCAGCTCAACGATTTGGTGGCCCATATGAACATCGCCCTCCTCACTTGGTGGGGACAGGCATTATTGGACGTGTTGCCCAATCAGGGAAGGCGATTTACAGTGCCGATGTCCGCAAAGATTCTCGTTATTCAGCCAATGAATTAGCTACCTCTGAAGGGTTGGTTTCTTTACTTTCGGTTCCATTGATTGTTCGCGAGCGGGTGATTGGTGTGTTGAATTGCTACACGGCCGAAAAACGATCCTTCACTCAGGAGCAAAAAACACTCTTTATGACTCTCGCCAATCAAACGGCACTGGCTATTGAAAATGCACAGCTCGTGACCAATACGGCCGTTTTGCGAGAAATGCACCATCGTATCAAAAACAATCTTCAAACGATTGCTATGCTGATGGAACTCCAAAAAGGGGATGCCCATAAATTAACAACCCATCAAGTGCTCGAAACAAATATTCATCGTGTGCGCAGTATTGCCACCGTTCATGAAATTTTGTCAGAGCGAGGCTTCAAGCTGGTGGATGTGAAAGAAGTGCTGGAGCGCATTGGGCACTCAACGGCCGTTAGTTTAGTGGGTCCGCATCAAGAAATCAGCATCGAAGTGATAGGAGACTCTCTTTCATTACCAAGCCGTATTGCTACCTCCATCACAATTGTGGTTAATGAACTGCTTCAAAATGCATTGGAGCACGGCTTTATTGACCAGAAAAAAGGGGAAATTGAGATCTCCTTTGGGCGCTCAAAAGAAGAAATTATCATCTTGGTTCGGGATGATGGGCGCGGCATTCCAGAAGACCTTAAACCAGGACTCGGTTTGGAGATTGCCCAAACGATAATCCAAGACGATTTACAAGGTGCCGTGAAGTTTAATCGACGCCAACCAAAAGGAACTGAGGTCAGTATTCGATTGCCCAGAAAAATTGAAAACCTGATTGAATCAGTGGTTGAATGATGAAAATATTAGTTGCAGAAGATGAATCTATTATTCGAATGGGGCTCAAGTCGATGCTTGAAGGGATGGGGCACACCGTGTGGACGGCCGTAAACGGCCGTGAAGCACTCCAAATGATCCGGAACGATCCCTTCGATCTAACCATCCTCGATATTAAAATGCCCTATACGGACGGAATCCAAGCGGCAAAAACAATCTGTAAAAGCTTCCCGCTCCCCATCTTAATGCTGACTGCACACAGTGATGATGAGCTTATCGAAAAAGCAACAGACCTCCCCATTCAAGGGTATCTTATCAAACCTGTGAAGCGTGAAGAACTCCATGCTGCTATCACTGTTGCGCGTAAGCGTTTCAACGAATTTGCAAAGCTTATTGAAGACAATAACAAACTGTCTCAAGCGTTAGAAGAGCGAAAAATTATTGAACAGGCCAAGGGGAGATTAATGAAATCAGGTCTTGAAGAGCAAGCCGCCTATAAGTGGTTACAAAAGCACGCGAGAGACCATCAACAAACGATACACAAATCAGCGCTCATGGTGCTCAAATGGAAAGGCGTCTAAGGATTTGGAGCCAAACTTAGCATAATCAAATCAATATAAAAGAGCGCACCGAAATCGGTGCGCTCTTTATATTCACATCGTTTTATTGTTTCAAGCAGATTATCTAGTTCACTTCAGCTCGCATAAGAAAGTAAATCATAAACACAAGTGGGCTAATGAGACCCGCTAAAAATGCGACCCCAACAATGATGAGCAAAGACATATACGAGATGGTTATCATAGGTTACTGCTTCCTTATTTGTATCTTGGTCTTGTCAACGATACACCTAAAACGATTCCCATAATCAAAGCGATCAAAATGAGAATTATTATGGTTGAGATTTGAACTGTTAACATCATACTACACCTCATCCTTTTCCTGTTATCTTGTGATAACTATTTAGTTGATAACTATCATCAAAACACACAATATCATTCTAATCGGTTATGCGCAGATCTTCAACGACATTTAAACGACAATTATCTGACATTAATCTGACTTTAATGTTTCGGATGAGATACATTTTCCTATACTGCTTTCAACGTATAAACACTAGAAATTAAGATAGTTCCGTGAAAATCAGTTGAACTTCGTGAAAATCGTTCATTATTGACTCAAATCACATCGAGCCTAATGCCTGCTCAAGATCTCCAATCAAATCACCCACATTCTCAATACCTGTTGAATATCGAATAAGCCCTTCGGGAATCCCCATCGCTGCCCGTTCTTCGGCCGTGCATTCAACATGACTTGTCGTTGCAGGTGGTCCTACAATCGTTTCGACTGCACCTAAATTCGCAGCACCGTGTGCATAATTCAATTTGGGCACAAATCGGCGCACAGCATCAAAGCTGTTGTCTTTCAACATAAAACTGAGCATGCCACCAAAACCATGCATCTGCTCACTTGCAATCTCATGCCCGCTGTGTGATTCCAAACCGGGATAATACACCTCTCCAACTGCTGGATGGTTTTCTAAATAGGAAGCAACTGCCATCGCATTGCTGTTTTGCTGCTTGATGCGAAGTTCAAGTGTTTTCATGCCCCGTAACAACAAATAAGCTGCCATAGGATGTAACGTAGCGCCATTAATTTCCCGGTAATGGTAAATCTGCTCAATTAGCTCTTTTGAACCGCAAACCACCCCACCAAGCGCATCTGCATGTCCACCCAAAAATTTAGTGGCGCTATGCAAAACCAGATCTGCACCTAAACCCAACGGATTTTGATTGATAGGCGTTGCAAATGTATTATCTACAACGACGGTCGCACCAACCGCTTTCCCAGCCTGCGCAAGTCGAGCAATATTCAAAATCTTTGTAGTTGGATTTGTTGGGCTTTCAAGATAAACAACGTCACACCCTTTGGCGATTTCGGCTTCAATCTGGTCGTGGTCAGTTGTTTCGCAAAGCGTCACGTT
>JANQSK010000882.1 GCA_028284105.1 Anaerolineae bacterium | reverse complement strand
AGTCGGCAACAGCAGCCTGTGTTAATGTGGGTGAACCACGATCAATAATTCGTTTGGCTTGTAAAAATGGGTTCACTAATTGAGAGGGCAATACGATGTAGGCTAGGCGCAAGGCCGGAAAAAGCACCTTTGAAAAAGTCCCTAAATAAATAACCCTTTCTGATGAATCGATTCCTTGGAGAGATGACAATGGTCTTCCCTCATATCGCAAAGCGCCATCATAATCATCTTCAATAATGAAGGTGTTCCGTTGGCTAGCCCAATTGAGGAGTTGGAGTCGTCTCTTTGCCGATAAAGCACCTCCCCTTGGGAATTGATTGGAAGGAGTAATAAATAGCAGCTTTGGATTCGCATCTTGTGTTAATTTTTCGGTGGGAATACCTTGTGAATCAGCCGGAATCGGTGTGACATGAGCACCATGGGCTTGGAAAAGTTCATAGGCATCTGGATACCCCGGCGATTCAATAAAGACCGTATCGTTTGGGTCGACCAACAATCTCGCCAAGAGATCAAATGCTTGCTGTGCCCCGTTTAAAATGACAACTTGCTCAGGAGAGCATTTTACTCCTCGATGCTGGGTGATGTACTCTGTAATTGCTTCTCTCAAAGGTAAAAACCCAGCCACAGAACCGTACCGAGAAAGCATCATGTCGTCGGTGCTAAGATACCGCCCAAGTAATTGCCGCCAAATGTGGTAAGGGAAAATGTTGGGATAGGAGCGACCAAAGCCAAAATCGATTAACGGCCGTGTTTCAGTGCCTAATTCCAACTCTTTTGAACTTTTATGAATGCGATTTGACCATTTTGCCAAGGCTGGGGGCTGACTATCAGAACGTCGTTGCTGCTGTTTGGCTTCAATAGGTAAAGCGTGGTTAACAAAGGTTCCTGAGCCTGATTTTGAAGAGATGAACCCTTCAGAATGAAGAAGCGTATAAGCCTCTTTGATGGTTTCCCTTGCTACATTAAGTTCTGAAGCAAGTTGACGAGTTGAGGGTAATTTGCCGCCGGGTGCGTAGGATCCATCTAAGATTTGTTGCCTAAGTTGATGGTAAATTTGCAAGTAAAGCGGTGCTGAGCTATTTTTATGCATATCTGAGTCGGAAGCCAAAATTATCAAATTGTATAATTTTTAGACATTATCAATGAATGCAGTTTAGGTAAATCACAAAAAGTTTTAAAATTAAATCAGCTTCAATGATTGTGATTTACTCGGTGATTGACAGCCTTTGTATGGCACCTCTTTAAGAAAACTTCCTGTCAATCACATAAATTATAGCCTATGTAGGGGATTGACTGTATGGCGTGGCTAAAATAACCTACGGGAGCGAAGAGAATGGCGTATCGGAGTAGCGAGAAAACACGGCAGAAAAAAGATGCAAAGCGAACATCAATGATGCAAGCGGCAGTGTCTGTTTTTGCAGAGAAAGGGTATCATTCAGCCACAATTCGCGATATTGTTAAAGAAGCAAATGTAGCAATAGGTACATTTTATTTCTATTTTCCCGATAAGGAGACATTGTTTGTTCATCTTTATGAGGAAACAGCAGATTTTTTGCTTCAGACAATTGAACAGGGGGTAAAGGGGCAAAGCAGTTTGCCAAAACAAATTCAAGCTGGATTGCAATCCTATTTAAATATTGCAATTTACGAACCAGCGATTATCAATTTGCTTCTAGTAGGTGGAATTGGAGCCCTTCCTTCATTGGCAGAAAAAAGACTCGCTTATCGCGATCGCTTAACATCAATTTGGCAAAATGTGATAGAACAAGCAATTTCAGCGAATGTGATTCCTGAGCAAAATAGCCGTAGAATTGCAGAGTTGTATTCAGGAGCCTTTGACGAAGTGGTATTAAATTTGTTGCTTTATCCGGAACCTTCTATTGAAGCATCACCTGCCTTATTAGACATGATCAATTTTGCATTGAATGCAGTTGGTTATCGTCATTCTGAGAGCGATTAATGATCATGCGTCAATCTTTCTAACAGCTTTTAAATAGGTTGTTGGAGAGAGCCTTCAATATGAAAGAACTCAATGTACAGTATAGAAAGTTAATCGAGAATGTTAGCCGATTTGTTGAACCAACGGATCACGATGCACTTTATGAATTGCTAAGCGATGCAGTCATTGAGTTGTTTGGAATTAATAAGCTTGCCATTTATCGATACAATCCTGTTTTAGATCAACTCCAGTGCCCTAAATATTTAAATTTACCTGAAGAATATATTCAACGTATTTTGAGAGATTTCCAAGATCTTCCTGGAATAAATATTCTCACAACACGTAAAACGATTTGCATTGAAAGCACTTTAGACTATTTTTCTCCCCCTCTGCGTGATTTTTTTGAGCAAAATGACATATTGAGTATTGTGTTTTTGCCAATGCTGGTTTCAGAAGATTCATTGGGTTCGCTCGTCCTATATTGTGATTCCGATAATAAGTTGACTTCTTCAGAAATTGAGATGGGTGAAACGTTGGCTAAAGTAGGGGGAGCCACACTTCAAAAAATCAACCTGCTTGAATCATCTAGGTTAGCTTTAAGCCGAGAGAAAAAATTAAACGAGATTCATCAAGCCGTGAGTAATTCTCAAAACTTACCCGCGATTTTACTAAATGTTGTCAGAATGTCAGCAGAATTAGTGGGTGCAGATGCAGGGCTTTTAGGGATGCTCATTGATTCAGAGATGATGACCTTTTATCCGCATAATATTCCACCATTTATTCCTCTTCGACCTGCGTCTAGAGGTCGAGGCGTTGCTTGGGGCATTGTTGATACTAGGGAGTCTATTTTAACGAATGATTATTTGTCCTTAGAGAATGCTCAGGACAAATGGGCCAAGATTGGCATTTCATCCTTTATTGGCGTGCCGTTGCATACAGCCAATGAATGCTTTGGTGCATTAACGCTATTTAAAACCAAACCGGACAGCCTGTTTAGTGAAAGAGATTTGATGACGGTTGAAATGATTGGTCAACAGGCCGCAACTTCAATTGAAAATCAGCGCATGTTCTCAGAGGCAACTCATCGTGCTAATGCATTAGCCAATGCGCTTGGTCGGCAGGAAGAATTAGATAAATTAAAGAATCAATTTATTCAAACGGTTTCCCACGAGCTTCGATCCCCTTTGGGCATTATTTTTGGACACGCTGAGCTTCTTGAGAGTGGTGCTTTAGGTGACCTTTCTTCTGACCAAATGGATTCTGTTCAGATTATGGGACGGCGTGTGCGGATGTTGAATGATCTTGTGGATGATTTAACGTCTCTTTTAGCGGCTGAAACTCAAGAATTTAGACGTGAGTTAATTAACACTGATTTGCTAGTTACGGCCGTTTATACAGACCACCTCATCAAAGCAAAAGAGCTCAATGTTGAGCTTGAAGTTGATGTCAATGATGGCCTCCTTTGGCTGAACGGAGATTATACACATCTACAGCGGGTATTTGATAATCTATTTTCAAATGCCTTCAAATTCACTCCGGAAAGTGGGAAAATCATATTACGCGTGTTTAACGATATTGATGCAGTCTGTTTTGAACTATCAGACAGCGGCGAAGGTATCGACCCCGAACAATTACCACGAATTTTTGAGCGATTTTATCAAGTTAAAGCAACAGGATTTGCGAAGCCTGTGCGGTATGGCACGGGTTTAGGACTTGCCCTTGTTAAAGAGATTGTTGATGCCCATCGCGGATCCGTCTCTGTAGAAAGTGCATTAGGTGAGGGAACCACCTTCAAAATTACGCTTCCAGGATTTTCACCCCCAAAACTTAATTAAGTAGCCTATAATAGTGGGCAGTAAATAAAATTCCATTTGTTGAGAGAAAGTCTTGGATCTGCCTGAGAGATACGGCCGTTATCAAATCAAACGAATATTAGGCAAAGGGGGTATGGCAACCGTTTACTTGGCCCATGACCCACGTTTTGGCCGTGATGTGGCTCTCAAAGCGGTCGCTACCGGCTTTAATGACGATCCCACATTTAGGAATCGTTTTGAGCGAGAAGCACGAACGATTGCCACACTTGAACATCCCTCAATTGTGCCAGTGTATGACTTTGGTGAAGATAATGGGCAACTTTATCTCGTCATGCGACACATGCCTAACGGCACACTGGCAGACCGAATCATACTTGGACCTCTAGATGGCGCAAAAGCAATTCCTATCATTCGTCGAATCGCCGATGCTTTAGACCACGCCCATCAAAATGGGGTTATTCATCGTGACTTAAAACCAGGTAACATCTTGTTTGATGAATATGAACGCGCCTATTTATCTGATTTTGGGATCGTTAAATTAGCCGCGGAAGGAACCCAAGCCGATTTAACAGGCAGCGGTGTCATTGGCACTCCGGCCTATATGAGTCCTGAGCAAATTCATGGGGATGAAGTCATAGACGGCCGTTCCGACATTTATACGCTCGGTGTCATTCTATTTGAGATGCTTACGGGGCGGAAGCCCTATCGGGCCGATACACCGGTCAAACAGATGATGGCACACGTCATGGAGCCTATCCCTGATATTGCTAAAATTCTGCCGAACTTGTCTCAAGAAGCGATTTTGGTTTTGCAAAAAGCACTGGCCAAAGAAAAAGAGTCTCGCTACCAAAAAGCTCAAGAGTTAACGGCCGAATTAACCACAACAGTAACTGGTCAAAATTTCACCCCTATCGCTCGCTCCGAACCTGTTGAGCCGATTGATCACGATTCTGACACAATCTCCGAAGAGTTAGAAACGCTGACGAATATTCAACACATCGAAGAAGAGACACGTATCGCTCAATCAGTTGAAATTGATCCACTAGAACAAGATGATCAAACGGTTGTTTCAAAATCGAATTCATCATTGAAGGTTCTTTTATGGGTTGTGCCTATCATTGTGGTTTTGGGATTGGCTGGCTTTTTTGTCTCTCAAAATTTGAATCAGCCTGAAGGGGAAGAGACTGCCATACCTGAAGTTGTTTTAGAGCCAACTGATGTGATTCAAAATGATGACGTGTTAATCGAAGAAGAAACGGCCGTTCCTATTGAACCTACAACAATTGCAGAATCAGCCAATGAAGAGCCAACCGCGACGATTGAGACACCTTCTCACAATTCTTTGCCTGCTCAAGGCTCGATAGGATTTTCAACGCTTGAAAGTGAAATTACCTATGAAAAAATAGGTGATGGCGCGAATCAACTGTTGATTGTGGGTGGTATTCATGCTGGATTTGCCCCCTCATCAATTGAAATTGTGCAAGCCCTTAAATCTCATTTTCAAGAAAATTCAGAGCTCCTGCCAAACAATTTATCCATCATTTTCATTTCCAATATAAATCCAGATAGTGTTGAAGGGTCGTTGTTGAACCCAAGTGGGGTTGATTTAGATCGAAATTGGGATTGTGATTGGTCACCAAATGCGCTTGTGCAGGGCGTGACAACGGCTGGGATTGGTGGCGAATTACCTTTTTCTGAAGCAGAAACGGCCGTTTTGCAATCTTTTATAGTTGAGCAACGAGAGATTAGCTCCGGTCAACTTTCTGTTCTGTTTTTTGACGCCGGGATACAAACTGGATGGGTCTCAGCCGGAGGATGTGGCGAGCCCTCCTTGACATCAAAAAGATTCGAAACATTGTTTAGTAGTTCAACAAACTATTTAAGCGGGGATGTGGCTGCAATACAAGGACAAACCCGTGCTGGAAAAGCAATTGATTGGTTAGACGCAAATGGTATTCCTGCCATTATGATTTGGTTACCTGATACGAACGCTGTTGATTTTGAGCCAAACTTGGAGGGAGTCCTTGCTATCATTCAACAATTTTCAAACTAAAGTTTTCGAGGCAGCAATTAGAATCATATCGATGCTAATGCTTTTAATTGCTGTATCATGCTCACCTACAAATTCAGTGAGTGTAAATGCAGAAAACGAGTTAGAGGAAACGGCCGTCCCGACAACCGACCCAAGCACTACTAGCTTTACAGCACCTCTTCTGGACCTGTTTGATTTAAAAACGATAGATATCCCTGAGACGGCAACCCCGCAGCCCGTTCCTTCTAAAGTACCTACCTCGACCCCATCTTTAGACGAACGACCAACTTTTCCAGCCCCTTTACCTTCTCCAACATTTTCTGCATATGGCATTACGCAAACGCTTGGGACCACGCTTGAGGGACGTCAAATCGTGTCTCATCGGTATGGTTTTGGGACACATACCATTGTGATTGTCGGTGGAATTCATGGTGGATATGAATGGAATACAATTTTATTATCCTATCAGTTGATTGATTATTTCCAAGAAAATACAGATGAAATTCCAAACGATGTGACTTTGATATTCATCCCCACTGCGAATCCAGATGGGCAATTTTTGATCACGCAGCAAAACGGCCGTTTTGACGAAAACAATGTGCCTCCGAACACGCAGCCAGGCCGATTTAATGCCAATAATGTCGATCTAAACCGAAATTGGGATTGTGATTGGGAGCCTGTTGGATATTGGGGAGAGCGGGTCGTATCGACTGGCACCCAACCTTTTTCAGAACCAGAATCTGACCAATTAGCGCGTTATCTTGTTGGGCAACGGGCTGATGTTGTTGTCTTTTTGCATAGTGCCGCAAACGGCATTTTTCTTGGGGGGTGTCCTGAACCTTTGCCAGAAACGGCCGTTATTGCAGCCCATTATAGTGAAGCCTCCACATATCCTTTATTTGAAAACTTTAGTAGCTACCCCGTGACGGGGGATGCCAGTGATTGGTTAGCACGTCAAAATATTCCTTCATTTTCTGTTGAGCTAAAAAGACATGGCGATATTGAGTTTGTTGAAAACTTGGCAGGAATTAAGGCGATAATCTCCTACTTCAACCAAAAATAAATTTAGCCCAAAAGAGCTATTACCCGCTTAATTTCACCATGATATTTTTATCGTAGCGACAAATTAGGTTGTCGTCTTCCAGAGCACTTTTAATCTTCTTCAACAAAATAGGTTCCCTATGATAAAAAATCGATTGTTCTTGTTGTTTATTCCAGCCTTAATAGGTGTTGGCTCCTTTCTTTTTATTTTGAATACAAAGAATATAGTTTTTGCCAGAGCCACATTAACAGTGACTAAAGTTGCTGATACAGATGATGGTGTTTGTGATGCAGATTGTTCACTTCGCGAAGCCATGACAGTGGCTGAATCGAATCCTGATGAAACAACAATTATTTTTGATGTTCCTGATTTAAGCACGATTACGCTTGGCGGGACAGCTCTTCCAACCGTGACCACGCAGATTGTGATTGATGGCTCAACGGCCGTTTCGCTTTCGGTTAGTGGCGATTATGCGAGTTCTGTATTCATTGTTGAATACCCTGGATATTTGTCTGTAGAACAGTTGACTATTCTTGAGGGAGACACCTTAGATTTAGGTGGGGGTATATTTAATATTGGTGGTGACTTGACCTTGAATAAGGTCAATATGTTTGCAAATCATGCAGGTGATAGCGGGGGAGCAATTGCAAGTTTTGGCGGAAATATTTCAATATCAGACTCTTATTTTATCTATAACTCAGCCTATTTTGATGGAGGAGGCATGTTAATTGTATCTGCTGATTCCTATGAAATGACCCATACGCATATGATTAGTAATGTAGCGGATTTAGGTGGTGGTTTGTTAATTGCATCGTCTTATTTTGATATTTCCCACTCCACTATTGAAAATAATTATGCAGATTCCGCAGGTGGAGGGCTGTTTAATTATGGGTCGCTCGGTAATTTAGAGTCGGTAACGGTGACACTAAACTCATCAGAGTTTGGAGGTGGCATATTAAATGAATTTGGATACCTATCTATTGAGGATAGTTTGATATTAAGCAATATGGCCGTTGTTGACGGTGGTGGAATGTTGAATGTCGGTCAGTTTACTTCAACACATTCAATTTTTATTGGAAATTATGCAAATATTGGTGGGGCGATTTCAAATGGTGAATCATTAGTTGTGCCAATAATCATAAGCTCAACCATGGTATCCAATGAAGATACTTCTTTGGTGAATAGATCTTGGAATAAGCAATCTGTTTGCCAAAATGCAATTGGAAACGAATCTTGCTTACTTGCTCCACAAGGAGGACTTGTTGGTCCTGTAAAGGGAAGCATTATTGATAGTGAATTTGATTCGAATAGTGCATTTGATGATGCTGGGGCAATTTTTAATAGCTATTATGGTGTATTGTCCATTTCGAATTCATCATTTGTTACAAATACGGCCGTTGATGATGGGGGCGCTGTTGAAAACGAGGGTTATGCGTCTATTTTTACAACGACTTTTGACGATAATTATTCTGGGGGTGATGGCGGTGCTGTTGATAATGAATACCACCTTTCCGTTGAAAACTCATTATTTAGTCAGAATCTTTCGATGGAAGATGGGGCAGGAATTCGAAATTTAGGTAGCGGCGTTTTGACAGTGACACAAAGCACATTTGAAAGCAATATTACTAATGATGATGGTGCTGGCATTTATAACAGAGGGTTCGCCGTTGTTGATCGAACAACATTTAATAACTCTTTGGCAAGAGATAGCGGTGGTGGAATTTACAATGCATTACTCTCAGAAATAGAAGTTACAAATAGCCTGTTTGCAAATGGGGTTGCCTTGGATGATGGAGCTGGCATTCGTGTCTTTAAGTCATTTGCAACGATTGAAAACAGCACTTTTTCAAATAATTCATCAGTTACCACGGGTGGTTCGATTGCTCTGTTGACGGGAACGGCCGTAATCAATCACATTACCATTATAGACAGTCAATCAGCCGATGGTGATGGCATCATGGTTGATATTGGGTCGCTATTAACCATGACGAATAGCATTATCGGAGGCGCTTCAGGCGTAGATGACTGTGCTGTTTATGGAACGATTGGCTTTTCCTCGGCAAATCTAATTGAAGATGGCACCTGCTCAGCAAGTCTGAGTGGTGATCCATTCGTTGCACCATTGGACAACAACGGTGGAGAAACAAAAACGCATGCTTTACTTGCAAATAGTCCGGCGCTAGAAACAGCGAATGAATTGTACTGTTTGGGAACTGATCAGCGGGGTGTGCCTCGTCCGTTAGATGGGGATGATAACGGAATCGCGGCTTGTGATATTGGTGCTTATGAAGCTGGCGATTTTAGAACGTTCCTTCCGATTTTGGTTCAACCTTATAGTGATTTAATCGTTGAAAGTTTGATTGTGACTGAAGATTCAGTTCAAGTCACGATTCGAAATATAGGTGATGGACCAGCCCAAGAACCATTCTGGGTGGATGTTTATATCAATCCAGATATCGTACCAACTGTGGTAAACCAAACGTGGGAAACACAAGGCGGACGTGGCTTAGCTTGGGGAATTGATGATTTGCTTCTTTTGCCAAACGAGACACTCACTTTGGAATACAATGATGCTTACTACGATGAAAGTGAAAGCAACTTTTCTGGAACAATCGCGGCAGGCGCACTTGTCTATGCTCAGGTTGATTCAGCAAATAGTGAGACAAACTATGGTGGTGTGTTAGAAATTCATGAAGTAGAGGGACACCCTTATAACAATCTTTATGGACCCGTTTCCCCATAATTGACGAACACGTAATTAAAATAAAAAGGTGACCTGTTTTTTATGCACAGGTCACCTTTTTTTGTTTTAGGATCAACCGTAGCCAATCGTTTTGAGGTCGTCGTGAATTTCAGTGAGTATGGCAGGATCATCAATGGTGGCTGGCATACGATACTCTTGCTTCTCAGCAATTTTCTTGATGGTTCCTCGTAAGATCTTTCCTGAGCGCGTTTTGGGTAAGCGTTGAACGACTAGCGCTTGCTTGAAGGCAGCTACAGGCCCAATCTGCTCCCGAACCATTTGGATACATTCGCTTACAATTTCTTGGTGGTCCCGATCAACCCCTGATTTAAGCACCATAAATCCGACAGGCACCTCACCTTTTAGGGAATCGGCAACCCCAACAACAGCGCATTCAGCAACATCACTATGGGCAGCTAACACCTCTTCCATGCCGCCAGTTGACAATCTGTGTCCAGCCACATTGATGATGTCATCTGTGCGTCCCATGATAGAAAGGTAGCCATCTTGGTCAAAAAATCCCGCATCGGCTGTTGAATAATACCCTTCATGGAAGCTCAAATAAGCATCTATGAAGCGCTTGTCGTTGTTCCATAAAGTGGGGAGGCAGCTTGGAGGAAGCGGAAGCTTCACCATGATATCTCCAATTTCGTTTGGTCCGGCTTGTGTGCCGTCTGGGCGGAGCACTTGGACATCATATCCAGGCACCGGCTTGCAGGCAGAGCCAGGCTTAACAGGAAGCTGCTCTATGCCAAGGCAGTTCGCAACAATGGGCCAGCCACTTTCTGTTTGCCACCAATGATCAATAACTGGGATTTGTAGTTGCTTTTCTGACCACAATAAAGTGTCTGGGTCACAACGCTCGCCCGCCACGAAAAGTGCTTCAAATGTGCTTAAGTCGTATTTTTTAATTTCAAGACCGTTGGGGTCTTCCCGTTTAATCGCGCGTATTGCCGTGGGTGCTGTGAAGAATGTTTTTACGCTGTGGTCAGAAATGACCCGCCAATAGACACCGGCATCAGGTGTGCCGACAGGTTTTCCTTCGAATAATATAGTGGTGCAACCGGTGAGCAGTGGCGCATAAACAATATAAGAGTGCCCCACAACCCAACCCACATCAGAGCCTGCCCAATAGACATCTCCCGGATTGGTGTTAAATACATTTGGCATGCTCCACCGTAGAGCGACTGCATGACCGCCGTTATCCCGCACAATTCCTTTTGGCATGCCTGTTGTGCCTGAGGTGTACAAAATATAAAGTGGGTCTGTGGCCTCAACTGGCACACAAGGGTGAGAAACGGCCGTTTTCATGGCTTCTGCCCAATCCACATCACGATCTGATTGGAGCTCTGCAGCCATTTGAGGGCGTTGGAGGATTAAAGTTTTGCTAGGTTTATGCGTTGAGAGGTTGATGGCTTCATCTAGAAGTGGCTTATAAGGAACGAGTCGAGTCGGTTCGATGCCACATGAGGCAGACATGATGACTTTGGGTTTGGCATCATCAATGCGAACAGCAAGTTCTTTCGACGCAAATCCACCGAAAACTACTGAGTGGACAGCACCTATGCGTGCACAGGCCAGCATTGCCATAGCAGCTTCGGCGACCATCGGCATATAGATAATGACGCGATCCCCTTTTTCAACACCGAAACTAGCTAGCACACCTGCTAACTTCGCGACTTCATCTCGAAGTTCGGCATAGGTAAATTTTTGAATGCTGTTTGTAATGGGGCTGTCGTAAATGAGTGCAAGCTGCTCAGAACGGCCGTTTTCCACATGACGATCCAAAGCATTGTAACAGGTGTTGAGCACACCTCCTTTGAACCAGCGGTAAAATGGGGGATTGCTTTCATCAAGCACTTCATCCCATTTTTTATCCCAATCAATTAATTCTGCAGCATTGGCCCAGAACGCCTTAGGATCTTGTTGCCACTTTTGGTAAACCGCATCATATGTTGTCATGTGTTTTCTCCTCATGGTAGGTGCCGTTTTGAGGATTTTGAACGATAAAATAGAACAAAACCCTAAATTCTCTCAAGATAAATATACCAATAATTTGGGAACTGTCGCTTCTTTTTTGAGCAACTCGCCGCTTTGAGTGCAGAATATTTACCAAAATTAGTATTTTGGTAAAATAATGATACTTATCATAATTTTGAAGTTTTAATGTTGGATAAAAATGCTTGTTTTACGCACAAAATTACATTGTAAAATCTCGTAATTTTTTGTTGGACTTACTATAATTTGAACATGGTCGAAAAGTTAGAAAATCATCTGCAATTTAAACAATATCTTTTAGAATCACCGATTTATAAAGGTGGCAACCCGATTCAAATGATTCGGGATCAATATGGCATCGAAGAAATCACGAAGCTTGCCTCAAATGAAAACCCATTGCCTACTAGCCCTAAGGTGATTGAGGCATTACAAAATGCTGTTTCAAATCTCAATCGATACCCTAGCAATGACGATGAATCGCTGCGAGAACAATTAGCCAACTATGTTCAAAAAGGGGTTCATAAAGATCAATTTTTCACAGCCAATGGGGGCTGTGATGTTCTGGCACTCATTGCCCAAGGCTTTTTAAGCGAAGGGGATGAAGCCATTGTTTGTCCACCAACGTTCCCCATTTATGACATTACCATCAAGCAAATGGGGGCTAAATCTGTACATGCAGCCCGCAAATCAGATTTTAGCTACGATATCGATGCAATTTTAACGGCCGTTACGCCTAAAACACGCTTGGTCTACTTGTGTAGCCCCAATAATCCAACGGGCAATGTGTTAACCCAAGCTGAGTTTGATTACTTGATGGATCGATTGCCTTCTTATGTGGTTGTTGTTGCTGACGAAGTGTATTGGCAGTTCAACACCAATGAGGTGATGGCAGATTCGCTAGCCTACGTGAACCAAGGTTACCCCATCATTGTGGTTCATAGCTTTTCGAAGCTTTTTGGATTAGCAGGATTACGACTTGGGTATGCGATTTCTACTCCACAAATCGCAGATTATTTGTCTCGTGGAAAACGGCCGTTTCACATTAACCATTTGACATTGACAGCCGCAAATGCTGCTCTGAACGATCGCGAGATGATTGAGAATGTTACGGCCGTAACCATTGAAGAACGCACTAAACTGGTCCATGCAATGTCGAAACTTGAAGGATTAACTGTCTTTCCTTCAGAATCTAATTTTATTTTGTTTAAGCCTGAGCAAGATAGTGTGCAACTATCAGAAAAATTGCAGCAAGAAGGAATGATCATTCGCGAGCTGTCCCGATTCTACCTGCCTGGATATTGTCGCGTGTCTGTGGGCTTACCTGAAGAGAACGAGCGATTTTTACAGCTGATTCAAAAACTCCTTTAGACTGATGGGATTAGTTTTTGAGATTTCTATCGCAATGTTTTAAAACAAACTGAGTGAGATTCGTCGGTGGATTGCAGCAAGAAAGCCTGCATTGTAATTGAAAATTAAGTTGAAGAAATTAATGATAATGGGAACGATAAAGCTTATCGTTCCCATTTTTGTTACACTATCCTCTAAATTTTTAGCGTCACTTCTGTTGTGCCAAACCGCAGCTCTTTTTGTTGATCTAACCACGCTTTTTTAGCCCATTCAAATCGACCAAAAATTGGGGCTGTCATTTTGGCCATCCCAATTAAAAACGGCCGTAATCGTTCATTGGTTTGACCCTGAGCTTCTCGAAGCTGAAGCTGCTGGGCTCGCTTGATTTCAGGTAGACGTTCTTTGTAAACGGCCGTTGCGGCTGCATCCAAATCGTGGTCTTTCTTCAGCGCTGGAATAAGATGATTTGCTGCACAGATGACATCTCGCAGTGCTAAATTGATACCTTGGGCGCGAATCGGTGACATAGGATGGGCAGCATCACCGAGTAGTAACAGTCCCGGTTTAGTCCATTCAGATGCCCGCCCCACAATAACGTTCAATAAGTCAGGATCGCTAATCTGTGAACGTACATTAGATAAATGCTCTTTGAGCCAGGTAGGGGCTGGTTCATAAAGCGCATCAAACCAATCGCGATCTTTTTGTTTTGAATAGCTTCCTTTTGGTAAAAGGAGTGCGTACCGCATGTTGTCATCCCATGAGTTGTAGCAAAGCGTTGTGTATTTAACGGACCCCATAAACATGACGTCTGTTGACCCTTTTTGCTGCTGTGGTGATGGAAACTTGAACCACAAAATGTCATAACTTTCGGGTAGAAGATCTAATTTGATGTTTGCTCTTGTGCGTGTGATTGAGCCACGGCCGTCACAGCCAAGGACAAGGTCAGCCTGAATGTCTTCCCCATTTTGAAGTGTTACCCCAACAACACAGCCGTTTTCCCAAAGCAGATCACGAACGGCCGTGTCCATTCGCATTGTGAAGTGCTCAAATTGACTTGCTTTTTGGGTTAGCATATCTAAATAGGCCGGTTGGGAAACGACTCGAACCGCCTGATAGCCAAGCGCTTCTTGTGGTTCAAAAACCTGAAAGATTTGCCGATTGCCGACATACATATCCCAAGAATTGACATGTCGATTGGGAAGCGTGACCACATCATCATATAACCCCATCTCTTTAAGCGCTTCAAGCCCAAGGGGCATAAGGGCTTCACCGCGAAAAACGCGATCAAAGCTATTTTCTTTTTCAATTAACGTGACCGCAATGCCGTGTTTTGCAAATAAATAAGCAGATGTTGCCCCAGCAGGACCTGCTCCAACTATAATCACGTGTTTCATTTTATTACTCTCTTTGGTTGACGAATCTGTTCGCTACCGTATACTTGTTCAATAATGAACATTTGTTTGATAAAAGCGTACTGTCCACTCTAATAATTGTCAACAGACAAACAATATGGTGATGTTCAGAATGAAACAAAACCAAAGGATTTGTTCATTATTATGACTAAAATTGATCGTCGAATTCGAAAAACAAAACAGAATTTACGGGAAGCACTTTTAAAGCTTCTTCTTGAGAAGGAGTATGAATCAATTACGGTTCAAGATATTCTTGATGAGGCCGATGTCGGACGTTCCACTTTTTATAGCCATTTTAAAGACAAAGACGATTTACTTTTGATGGGCATGCCTGATCAGATGCTCGATTTTTCAAGTTCAGAGCCAACAGACCTTATCCCTTCGGTTGCTTCTCTGTTTCAACATGGGCAAGAGGGGGCTGCATGGTGGTACAAAATGTTTGGCACACCGGTCATGATCAAAATGGGGCAACTTTCTCGGCAAATTATGCAAAAAGATTGGGAAAATCGGATAAGTGAAATGCGAAAGGCTGGCGTGGATTTTGACCTACCTGACAAAGTCATGGCAGCCCATCTAACAGGCTCATTGATGTATCTTATTCAGTGGTGGTTTCAAAATAAAATGCCTTATCCACCTGAGAAAATGGATGAGGCATTTTATTTTGAAACCACCACTGAATAAGATACATCAATGAGCCTGTTAGATGGGCTGCCATGACTTTGTCAGGTAGGTCAAAATCCACG
>JANQSK010000869.1 GCA_028284105.1 Anaerolineae bacterium | reverse complement strand
CGTGCCAATATCTGAACCATGACGCCTAAATCCTCGATGGTTGGCACAATACGCTCCATCCCCATCACAACAACATGAATGCGGGGTGTTGTTGTAGTTAAACGGCCGTTGCCCTCGTTCATCACTAACGAAATGCTTCCCGTTTCAGCCACAGCAAAATTACAACCGGTAATCCCCATATCAGCAGACATGAAATCTTGTCTCATTTTACGACGGGCAAACTGAGTCATATCAGCAACAGAGGAGATTTCTTCATCCGTAGCGCCAAGCTTGTCTTGAAACAGTTCAGCTACATCTTCTCGGGTTTTATGAATAGCTGGTGCAATCAAATGGGACGGTTTTTCGTCAGCAATTTGGATGATATATTCACCAAGATCTGTTTCAACAACATGCATCCCCAACTCTTCCATCTCTTCCCGCAGTTCGAGCTCCTCGGAAACCATCGATTTGGATTTCACAACGGTTTCTACACCGCGCTCTTTGGCAAGATTGATGATGTATTCATTTGCGGAAACGGCCGTATCTGCAAAATGAACATTGCCACCTAAGTCTTCAACTGCGTCAGCAAACTGATCTAGATAGGTGTCAAGGTTCGCAATCGTGTGGGCGCGAATTTTTCGGGCGTGGTCCCGAAGTTCATCAGACTCTGGCAAAGCGTCAAATGCGTTATTTCGATTGGTACGTAAAGCTGTTGTCGTTCGCGTAAGTGCAATTTGCAGTTGCTCATTGTGAATTGCATCATCCACGCGATCGTAGAAGGTCACCTTGGCCATATCAGTCACCCCCTTTTTCGACTTTCAATACCTCAGCAATATGTTTCACTTGAACGTGGCTCCCTCGTCGATGCAAACCGCCCGCCATATGCATCAAGCAGCTTACGTCACCCCCGACAAGCACATCAGCCCCAGTTGATTCCACATTATCGAGTTTGGTTGTCAAAATTTCGCTGGAAATGTCTCCCATTTTGACGGCAAATAATCCCCCAAACCCACAGCACTCTTCAGCGCCAGGCAGCGGTGTCAATTGATCCTCTGACGCAGTTTCAAGTAGCTTCTTCGGTTGCTCACGCAAACCCAATCCTCTCAAACCGTGGCAAGACGAATGATAGGTCATGCATCCACCACAATCCGCTTTAATATTATTAACTTGAAGCACATCGACGAGGAATTGTGTAAATTCATAGGTTCGCTGGGATACGGCCGTTGCTTTCTCAGCATAATTGGGGTCATCTTTCAATATTTTGGCATATTGATGAATCATCATATCCCCACATGACCCTGAGGGCACCACAATCGGGTCTTCACTTTGCGAGTGAACATCAATCGTGTGCCTCGCCATCTTTTGAGCTTCAGGCAAAAAACCACCGTTAAATGCAGGCTGCCCACAGCATGTTTGAGACAAGTGAAAGGTCACTTTAAGACCCAATGCTTCAACGATGTTCACCACAGCAAATCCTGCATCTGGATAAAATTTATCGACTAAGCAGGTTACAAAAAGCTGGACTGATTTAATTTCGTCCGCCATAGCGTCCTTCCTAGTTTTCAGGGAATAATGGGTTGATTCGTTCTAAGAACTGGAGGGTAACGCCCCATGGACATTGCACAAATTGCGTCTGGTCACCGTTGCCTAGAGTGATAGCGTCCCCTTTGCTTTTTGCCCCAGCTGCAATTAAGCGCGCACACTCAGCCCCCATATCAGCAACTGAAAAAGCAATATGAAAAGTGAAAACAGATAAATCAGATAATTCTAAAAATTCACCGTTTGGATTTGCATAAAGCTCCAAAAGGGTCTGATTATTATCATCTGCTAAAAAGGTGATGTAAGGTGGCACTTCATCTGCACGAATTATCGACAATCCTAAATGCTCGGCATACCATTCTGCCATCGCTTTTGGTTCTTTAACATTGACTGCAAAATGCTCGATTCTCATTCCTTCTCCTCAGGTAATTTCTTATATTTTTATTCAAATGATTTTTGGAAAAGATTTAGCCAATTATTGCCTAAAATCCCTTCGATATCTGCTTCCCCATACCCTTTCTCTTTGAGTTTTGCATAAATTTGATTGAGATCAACAATCGAGTTCATTGGATGTGGTATATCTTTGTATCCAAAACCCCCATCAAAATCAGAACCAATCCCAACGTGCTGTGCATCCCCAAGAAGCTGACAAATATGATCAATATGCGCCACAATATGGTCTAAGGTGACAAGTTCTTTGTGATCCCCTTTTTTATGGCCCGCTTTTAAAAATCGATTGTATGGCACAATACCGATCATCCCGCCACGTTCACCGAGCATTCTAATTTGCTGATCGGTGAGATGACGTTCCCCGCCCTTATTGATTTGGCGACAGTTACTGTGTGTTGCAACGGCCGTTCCCTCGTAACGCTCAATTGCCAAAAGCGAGGCTTTCTCATTCATGTGTGATACATCCAAAATCACATTGAATTCCGCCATAATTTCAAGCAAAGCGTAGCCATCTTTTGTTAAATCGAATCGGCTGCCACGCCAGGCACCGGCAGAGTAACGGGTATCATCCCAAGCCAATCCCACAATCTTTAAACCTCGCTCAACCCACAACTCAAGCTCCTGTGGATCGCGAACGGGATCAGCCCCTTCCATCATCGGAATAATGCCGAGAAGTTTTTCTTTTCCCAATTCAAACGAATCAACAACTTCCTGCAAAACCTCTTTATCCGTTACCAAACGGATTGATTCATCTTCATCAGCAAGACGATAGTAATAATCAAACTGCTGCATTGCGAGTTCAAACGCTTCATCTTGATTGGTGTAACAAATGGGGTCTCCTTCTGCGGAGGCGGCAGGTAATGCAAAAATAGAGCCACAAATGAGACCAATACCCGCATTTTTGATCTCTGGAATAGTGACAGTCGCGATGCCTGCTTCTGGTTTTCGGCCTTCCGACTGGCGAAGGTCGTTTAAAGATTGCTGCAAATTACGGCCGTTATTAATGGCGTTATAGGCAAGGTCAAGATGAGCATCTACCAGAATCATTGAATTAGGCTTCTTAACGTTTCAAGATTAACAGGATCCATTTCAGTTTCAGTCCCGTCATCATGTTTTTCAATTTTGGGTGTTTCTAAGTGGGCAGGATGATCTTTCCAACGGGGATCATTCACAAAGTTAGCAAAGCCTTCTTTCCCAATAAAGCCTTGCCCAATATGCTGGTGACGATCACGCATCTCACCCAAGTCGTATTTGCTGTCATTGAAGTGGAAGCATTTAAGATGATCTAATCCAATTACATTATCAAATTCAGTCATTGTGGCTTCATACGCCTCCGGTGAGCGAATATCATACCCTGAAGCAAAAACGTGGCAGGTATCAAAACAAACCCCAATACTAGGTGAATGACCGGCTGCTTCTAGCAAGTAAGCGAGATGTTCAAATTTTGCACCAAGATTTGTCCCTTGGCCCGCCATCGTTTCTAAGCAAAGCGTTGTGCCTTGAACAGAATCGGCCGTTTCCTCTACCAGTCGTTTCAACCCTTTCCCAATTCGTTCTAGGCCAGCTTCTGGCTCACTTTTCATATGCGACCCGGGATGAAACGTAATGAATGGAATACCAAACAAGGCAGCTCGGTTAAATTCGTCCTTGAGCGCTTGGTAAGATTTTTCCCAAAGGGCGTCATCTGGAGATGCAATATTGATGAGATAGCTGGCATGAACGGCAACAGGGAAAATGTTGCTATATTTTTCGGCTTCTTTTTTGTATTTAGTGACATCTTCTTCGGTGATCGGCTTGGCTTTCCATTGGCGATTACTTTTCGTAAACACCAACATTGAATCACAACCTGCCTCATCTGCCCGTTTAAAGGCTTTAAACAAACCACCCGCTGCACTAATATGTGCCCCTAATCTCATACCGTTCTCCTTATTCCAACTACATTATTTAACTATGCCAAATCCAAATCTTACCAATCTGTTCGTTTTGGAGCCGACATGATAAACCCTATTGATTGATTTCCATCTAATGTGTATATGCCATCACCGACAACGCGCCAAATACGATTATCTGCTAAATCATAGATGTAATTTTTGCCTAGTCGGCCAGAACGTTCACCTTCAATCGTGAAGAGGATATCTCCTTCAATATAAGCGAACTGTTCTCCTTTTTTATCAACAATTCCGCGTCGCATTTTTATTCCGTTGGGATGGTGAGGGTGTCAACAATGGAGCCTTCTGAATTGAGAAGCGTAATAATTTCACCAGGACTCCAAACGGCCGTTTCTAAACCCCAGAACACCTCTGTCACGCTATCCGACCCCGAACGCGTATGTAAAATAA
>JANQSK010000823.1 GCA_028284105.1 Anaerolineae bacterium | reverse complement strand
GACTTGTCTCGCATTGAATATATTTCGTTGGAGTGGGTGTCAGGCATGTGCCGCTTTTTGCAAAGCCAACAGCAAAACATTCCCATGTTACCGTTTCGATATGAAGAGCTTGTCGCCAATCCCGAAGCGATTTTGACGCAGCTGTTTGCCTATTGTGACTTAGACCAAACGGCAGTTTCTGATACGCTCTTTGTGTTTGAGAAAGATTCTCAGCGCGGCACCAATTTGGCAAGAACGGCCGTGCAGAAAAACAGTAACAATATGCTCACTGAACAGCATTTAACCCAGCTTCGTAGGTTAGTCCAAAAATTCCCAGAGCTTGGCACAACAGATGTTGTTTTGCCAGGCACGCTGATGTTGGAAGAGAGTAGAGCGTAGAGAGAAAAGAGAGTAGATGGCATCGTAGCCATCCCATATTTGTTCATGGCGGCTCTAGTTATCTCTTATTTTGCAAAACAATTATTCCCTACTCGGTGAATCATCGCTAAGTAGGAATAGCTAATCAACATTCTATATCGACTATGAAAATCACCCTCATCACCACTCAAAAATATGAACGCCCCTTAGTTGGTGGGGTAGATGTGTATACGGATCGCGTTGGACGTGCGTTAGCCCGACAAGGCCACACAATCAATATCATTGCAGCAGATTCTGGTGTTGAAGAAGCAGATCAGCAGTTTACCATCGAGCGTGATGAGCTGGATGGCTTCCCAATTTGGCGCTTACGCTACTCGTTTGCTCAGCGTCCCAAAGAGGCGTTTGATACCAACTATGATCCTGAGATGGAAACGGCCGTTTGCGACATTCTCAAACAGCAACAGCCCAACCTTGTCATTATTTTTAACTTTTACACCATGACGATGGCGACCGTCAAAGCTGCCAAGCTGCTCAACCTCCCTGTGTTTCACATTGCTACAGACTTTCTCCCTGTATGCCGCCGCGCCACGTTTATTCGTTGGCACAATGGCTCATGCGATGTGGGTGAATCGGTGAAGACCTGTGCTGAATGCTTTGTTTCAAACAAAAGCAGCGGTCGACTCGTTGCTAATGTGTTGGGGAAATTACCAGAAAAAACATTGGTGAAGCTTGCGGGCGAGGGAGAATATAGCTTGCCTAATCCGCTTGCGGTTGTGAATCCTTATTGGCGTCAAGTGGCCGTAATGGATCGCCGCTTGAAGGTGATTCAACCTCTTCGAGACGGCATTGATCACACCTTTGTGCCCACTCAATTTACCGAACGAATGTTTGTGGAAAATGGCTTTTCACAGGATCGTGTTCATCATCTTCCATTTGGGGTTGATCCTGAACACCCATTAACTCAAGTGGTGCATAAACCGGCTGACCATGTTCGCTTTTTATTTATCGGCCGTTTTCAGCCTTATAAAGGGTTGCATCTCTTGCTTGAAGCCTTCAACAAGCTTAAAAATCCAAAGGGAGCCACCCTGACGATTTACGGGGCAGCCGATGGGCATGATGGCTACTATGATTCACTCATGGCGGCCATTGATTCAAATGATCGCATTCAGTTTCTTGGCAAAATCCCTCCTTCAGAGCTAGATCGCGCATTTGCTGATGCAGACTACTTTTTGCTCCCATCTACATGGCATGAAAACAGCCCGCTCATCATTTCAGATGCTTTGCAATCCAAAACGCCGGTTATCAGTAGCGATATTGGTGGTGTCACTGACATTGTCAAACACGATGTGAATGGCTTACTCTTCCCGATGGGGGATGTGCAGGCACTGCAAGCCACCCTCCAACGCACCATCAACGAGCCAGATCTAGGCCCACGCCTCCAAGCAGGCAACACACTTTCATCAATCGACAGCTACGTCGAAAAGATGATGTCATTTATCCCTTCACACACAGTTGAATCCTGAAGACCAAATTTAAAACACTCAAAACGCATAATCCCTTAGTCCAATTCATTGCTCACTTATGGCCTTTTAATGCATGATAATTTTGTTGTTAGGACTTACACACCCTGATCTGGTGAAGTGTGTCACCTTGACAGACTCAGTGACCGCTTTTGGCGTAACTTCTATTTGTAATGGTTAGTTGCTTATAAAAAGGAATCATAGTCGTGAGCACTGAAGCCCAAAAACCTACAAGAACTGTTTGGAAAATTATCGTCCTTCTAAGCTTATCTAGTTGCATTTTGCCAGTAGGCTATTTGTTTTTTGATGACTGGAATTCACAGAGGCTTAAAGAAAGTATTTTCTATTCAAATCAAGAATCTAAATATGGGGTAACTGATACATTTCTATTTGCGTTGGCAGATAAGCGTTTGGAAACGATGAAAATTTATGTTGTTGAGGAAAAGTGGGATGAGCTCGAACCATTATCAAATGAATTCAATGTCAATTTAGAAGAATGCAAACTGCCTTGGGATCCAGATCATAGAGGCATGGGTTTCGGAAATCCAATTAGTTCAACACGTTTTAATTATGGAGGCTGGACGAACCTTGATTGTAAAAATGGAGATATCACTTTAGAAGGGAGCTTCGAACTTATTAAAATTGATGATAAGTGGTTTATACATAACTGGTCAGATATTCAAATTGGACCTAAATGGTGAAAAAATGCTAATCGACGTCATGTTAGATTGAAATAGCAAACAATAAATCATAATTGGTTTGGCTTGCTGTCTTTTTTAACCTAATGGTTCAAATGAATAACAAAAGATTGAAAATAATAGGTATTGTCCTAGGTTCAATTTTCGTATTGTTGCCAACTTTTTATGTTTGTTCATGGACGTTGTATTTTTTAGGATTTCGCGGGGAGCCACCTCAAATTACTGAGTCTATTTATCAAGCTGATCAAAGTGATCCATTGGATGTTACAGATGCTTTTATTTTTTCATTAGCTGATAATCGCACTGAAGAAATGAAGAAATTTGTCTTGGAAAAGCATTGGGATTTTTTAGATGAATGGCGCAAAAGTGGCGTGCGCTCATTGAAAGAGTGTCAATTTTATTCTGATCCAGATTATGGAGGTA
>JANQSK010000819.1 GCA_028284105.1 Anaerolineae bacterium | reverse complement strand
ACCACAATGGCAGAAAATTACGTGGGCTTGCCTTTCGAAGATTTCAGCTAGAACCCCACACAGGGAAGAAACTATGGATGATAAATTTACACATGGCATGAAAACAAGGCGTTCTGTATTGGGAGACGCTCACGTTGAACGAGCAGAACGAAATAAAACCGCATTCGACAGTGATTTTCAGCGGATGATCACTGAATTCGCTTGGGGAACCGCATGGCAAGGGGATGTTTTAGACATTCCAACACGCCACATGATTACAATAGCCATGTTAGCGGCACTGGGTAAAGAGCATGAGCTCGCAATGCATATCCGTGCTACCCAAAACACAGGAGTAACGGCCGATCAGCTTAAAGAACTGTTTATGCACGTTGCTATTTATGCAGGTGTCCCCGCCGCTAATACCGCGATTGGCATTGCTAAAAAAATCTACGCAGAACAAGAAAGTTCATAATTTGTCATTGGATAAAAAGAAAAAGAGGTCAATATGAAGCAACTGACACCCTATAGTTCGATCGATTGGGAATCCCATCCCCCCTATTTGCATTCGCCCTATCGCTCCACTGAAAAACGCTCACCCCAAAAACCGCTCATTCCAATAAAGCAATCACTCGCTGAGCTAACGGGCCCCGTTTTTGGAGAAGATGATTTACGGCCGTTAGACAACGATCTGTCTCGTAACGCCATCGTTAATGGAGAACCGCTTGGAGAACGCATTATTGTTGTGGGGAAACTACTCGATGATGCAGGTAATCCGATTCCCAATGCATTAATTGAAGTGTGGCAAGCCAATGCTTGTGGGCGCTACTTCCATAAAAACGACCAACACGATGCTCCTCTTGACCCAAACTTCAAAGGAGGTGGGCGCCTGCTCACCAATGACAAAGGGGAATATCGCTTTGTATCGATCAAACCAGGCGCATACCCTTGGGGAAATCATCACAATGCGTGGCGACCAGCCCACATTCACTTTTCTGTTTTTGGACACAACTTTTTACAACGTCTAGTCACCCAAATGTATTTTCCCGGCGATCCTTTAATGCCGCTTGACCCCATTTTTAATGGCATTCCTGATGAAAACGGCCGTAATCGCCTAATCTCTAGCTATGCCCACGATATCACTGAGCCTGAATGGGCATTAGGGTATCGATTTGATATTGTCGTTTGTGGTCCAAAAGAGACCCCATTTGAAACCAAAGAGGTGTAATGATGCCAGGACAATCACCTAGCCAAACAGTAGGCCCTTTTTTCCACATCGAACTTACTAAAAAATCGCACAACGTGCTTGTTCAACCCAACACCCTTGGGAAACAGATTATCATTCAAGGACAGGTCCTTGATGGTGACGGCAAGCCAATCGACGATGCCATGATTGAAATTTGGCACGCTGATGCAAACGGGTATTATGATCATCCCAATGATCCTAATCAAGCAAAAGCTGACCCTCATTTCAGAGGTTTTGGCCGTGCAGATACTATCAACAGCGAGAGTCTGACTTACTCATTTCACACAATTAAACCAGGCATTATTGCAGGTCAAAGTGTGCCATTTATCAACGTTCGCGTCTTTGCGCGAGGGATGCTCATTCATGCCCTTACACGCCTATACTTTGCAGATGAAGATAATTCCAAAGATGAGGTCCTACGTTCGATTCCAACCGAGCGACAAGGCACCCTTATTGCAAAACAGGTTGAAGGGGCTTCAATGCCAACCTATCAATTCGACATTAAATTCCAAGAGGATGACGAAACAGTCTTCTTCAATCCATAGTTAGTCAACAAGAAATTATGTCGCTTTCGCCACTCGATTCTCAGCTTTTTAAGCCACTTTTTGTAGATTCTGTCATAACGGCCGTATTTTCAGATGCTAACTTTATCAAACAGATGGTGCACGTTGAGAGCATGTTGGCAAAAGCACAGGTGAAGCTTGGCATCATTCCCCAATCGGCTGCCCACAAAATTGTTGAGAACGAAGAAAAAATTGAGATACTTATTGAACAAATGCACAGCAGCATTGACAAATCGGGGATGCCGGTCATTGCCCTTGTCAATCAAATCAAGGAACACGTGGGGTCATCCGCTGCAGATTTTGTGCATTATGGGGCAACAACTCAAGATATCATGGACACCGCACGGGTGCTCCAGCTGCGAGAAACCATTCATCATTTTGAGCCACTCTTGCAGGCGCTTATTCAAAATTTAGCCCAGCTTTGTGAGAAACATCGAAGCACCGTTATGGCAGGGCGCACCCATTCTCAACAGGCGTTACCCACCTCTTTTGGCCTAAAAGTGGCAAACTGGCTTGCACCTCTATTGCGTCATCAAGAGCGATTAAATGAACTCAAACCCCGTTTGCTTGTCGTTCAATTTGGAGGTGCAGCCGGAACAGCGTCGGCTTTGGGGCAGCAAGGAACTGCCGTACAAGAAAAACTAGCACAACAGCTAAAGCTCAACACCACCCCAACTCCATGGCATACCCAGAGAGATAGCTTCGCCGAATTTGCGAGCTGGCTGTCATTACTGACAGGGAGTCTCGCTAAAATGGCTCAGGACATCATTCTTTTGTGTCAATCTGAAATTGGTGAGCTACGGGAGACTCCGGATCCATCGCGAGGCGGGTCAAGCACGATGCCACAGAAAAGCAATCCAATGATCAGTGAGCTGATTGTGGCAGCGGCTCGAACAAATGCCTCCTTACTCGGCAATATGCATCAAGCAATGATTCATGAGCATGAACGAGCCACTCACGGCTGGCAAATGGAGTGGCTCACCTTACCGCAAATGGTGGGATTAACGGCCGTTTCTCTTCAAAAAGCCAACTTCCTTAGCCAAAATCTGGTGGTAAACGTCGAACAAATGCTGAAAAACGTCAAGCAATCGAATGGGCTCATGATGGCTGAAGCGATTAGTTTTGCCTTAGCCCCTGCCCATATGACCCGCTCAGAAGCAAAAAAGCTCGTTCGCAAGGCATGCGAACAAGCTTATTCTGAAAATCGTCATTTAATTGATGTTTTAAAAGAAAATACGAAGATTGAAATTGACTGGGGAGTATTTGAGAATGAAGCCAATCATTTAGGAAGTGCCAACCAATTTATAGACCAGCTCCTCGTAAAAGTTACTGCTGCTCAGCAATAAATCCCTCAAAAACACGCCGTAGATGCTTAATCGTTTCGGCCTCAGCTTTTTCACCATCCCGTGCTAAGAACGCTTCGTAAATTCGTCGATGGTCTTCCCAAGCTTCATTCTTTTGACCTTCTTTCTCTAAAAACACGCGATTGTATGGAGCAATTTTATTTCTTAACTGTTGAATCGTCGCAATCAAAACAGGTTGTTCATACGATTCATAAATCATATTATGGAAATCATTATTCAAACCCAACACTTCCTCTAAATCGTTTGATTCTTCCCCTTGAATAAGAACAGCTTCAATCTTTTTCAGCTGTTCATCAGTGATACGAGGAGCCGCTCGTTTTGCAGCAACCCCTTCTAGCAGGGAGCGAATAAACAGCAATTCTTCTAATTCTGCAGTTGTTCTCTCAGTCACAACAGCGCCACGATGCGGCACGTTTGTGACAAGTTCTTCTGCAGCTAAGGTACGCAAAGCCTCACGAATTGGACTTCGGCTAACCCCTAATCTTTCAGCTAGCTCCTGTTGATCCAATTTTTCACCTGGCTTAAAAGTCCCTCGTAGAATGGCAGCCCGTAACGTATCTGCAACGATTTCTTCACGGGTTTTCATATTTATAGCCAGGTTTGATTGCTCCTGTAAGGCCATCAAATTTCCTTTCGTCATTTTTTTGACGGGTAATTTTTTTCATGTATCATGGATATTGTATACAATATGCATTATGTACCATGCAACTATAATAATCAACTGTTCCCATTTTTCAAAATCCAATTCAACACCAATTTAGGAACGGTGATTACAAAATTATCAACCTTATTGATAAGAGAAGAGGTTAAGGAATGAAGAAAAAAGAGTTAATCATTCATGGTTTAACACGTCGTCAATTTCTCTCGCTTTCTGGTGCTGCTGGCGCTTCCGCGTTATTAGCAGCTTGCGGGATTCAAGGAGGTGGTGGCCGTACCATTAAAGTAGGTCTTGTTGCCCCCGTAACTGGTCCATTGGCTGCCTTTGGCGAAGCCGATGAATTTATTTTAGGTCAAATTCGAGAGATCTTCCAAGATGGTATTGATATCGGTGGCACAAGCTTCCCTATTGAAATTATTACCAAAGATGCGGAGTCTGATTCAAATCGCGCCGCTCAAGTTGCTCAAGATTTAATTTTAGAAGACGAAGTGGATCTCATGCTGGTTCATTCAACACCAGATATTAACAATCCAGTGAGTGCACAGTGTGAAGCAAATGGTGTGCCGTTAATCTCAACCGATGCACCATGGCAACCATGGTATTTCCGTGATGACTTACCATCACCTGAGGCTGGATACAACTGGGCTTATCACTACTTCTGGGGCTTGGAGGACATCATTGCCGTATT
>JANQSK010000843.1 GCA_028284105.1 Anaerolineae bacterium | reverse complement strand
ACCGTTTGAAATCATGACAAAGTTGTTCGAATTAAAAGGACGATCTTCACCTGAGTCATTAATTTCACTTGCCGGTAGTAGCGCCAACTTAAATACGTTGATGAGCCGCTTAAGAAAAAAAATAGAACCAGCAGCATTGTTCAAGCGCAATATCTATATCCAAAATCGTCGGGATCAAGGATATTGGCTTGAGAATTTTATTGATTCTTAAAAGAAAGAGAGTCATTTTTATCCCTGTTGTTCCCTGAATGACAGGTTCGTGTCAGACAGTTGTCAGGTTTAAGCTTGATATAAGCCACTAATAAAATAGATAGATAAAATATATTGGGTACGTGCCACATCTTGTAGGAGATTGCACGTTTGAAACGGGATTCACAAAAACAAATATGATTGTGGAAACCACGATTTTGTGGGGATTTGTTTAATGAGCGAACAAGGGAATTTATCGAATAAAAAAAAGCAAATTTTGTCATCTGCTAATGATAAAGTGTCGCATGATAAAAAGACGCATGACAAAAAGACATATGACAATAAAAGGTCGCACTATTTGCTTAATACATTGGAATTGAATCATGATCCATTTAGATACGCTGTGTCAGAAAGAGATCATGATGTTCATCAAGAGGATCCCTTTGTTTTTAAATACTTTGTAGATCCGTTTCATACAACCCGGAAATTTAAAAAGACAACATATATTGATCATTTAAGAAAAGCGGACTCCTTTATTACTTATGGAGAAGCTGGCTCCGGCAAGACTGCTGTGAAGAATATGCTGGAGTATGTATATCGAGCTAATCCAGATGATACATTGGCGGTATCAGTAAACATCAAAAAAGAGCCGGCTAACTATGCAGATCCTGAGACTTTTTGGAGGAGAATATCACATGAATTAGCCGTCGACCTTTTTATTCAGATGACGGAGCAGCAGTATCGATTACCTAATTTAAAAAATAAAGCTTTATTAAAGGAATTAGCAGATTATTTCAGCCTCTGCATTCGTGATTTTTCGACCAAATTGGAAGAAGGACGTCAGTCTAAGGCGCACCCTTTAACAGGTGTGTCTAAATGGTGGACATTATGGCAGCGCCCTGTTGTTCAATATACTCCTGAGACGAACCAATTGGAGGGATTGCTTTTAAAATTATTAGAAGAGAGTTCGATTACAGATTTTTCTTTTAGAAAAGAAGATTTTCTGAAAGGGTTAGAATTAGCTGAAGCTGTTGGCTTTAAAAAGGTAGATATTTTAGTTGATATCGTTGACATACCTGATGTCACTGGACCGACATCGAATAGCCGGAATCAACAGGCACTCGTTGATTTATTTGAGAGGTTTTATCGTGAACATTCTGATTTTTATCCAATAATCCCCTTAGGATATAAGCTTTTTTTACCATTAGGAATGAAAAGTGAAAGATTAAGAGCATTGACTCCTAAGTTTGAAAATGCAATAATAAAGTGGAAGGACAAAGAACTCCTTCGTGAAATTGTTGCCAGAAGATTTCATAGTGCTGCCGGGAATTGGATAAAGAGTTTTGGAATGATTGCTAGTCGTGATGTTTCTCCTTACATAGATGATCGTTTAATCGATTTAGCAAAAGAATCGCCTAGGCGATTGCTTAAGCTTGCTAGCTCGATGATTGATGTTCATGCTGAGCGGGATCCGAATGATCCGATCATTACCTACTCTGATTTGGAAGAGGCGATGAAGCTCCAATCAATTTATTTAACAAATCAAGATCCTAACCCCTGGCAAAGAAATGATTGAAGCTTAGGGGAAATATCATGCCAGATGATGATGATAATGATGATTTAAATATTTTTGAACTCAACAATTTAAGATATCCATATAATTCAGAGTTGTTTATTGAAAGAGATAAAGAACTCGAAGAGGCAAGGGAATGGCTGAAAAATAGTGAACGCTTGTTGACAGTCATTAGTCCTCCAGCAACCGGTAAAACCTGGTTTCTCCAAAAGTTTAAGGAGAATGTTGAAAATGATACTGAGTTAAATGCTGTGCCCCTTTGGATTAATATCCTTGACCTTATTGATATTGAAAATGAGAATGATGAATTTGGTGATATTACAGACCAAAAAAGAGTAGACTGGTTGATTCAATTTCGTGAACAAGTTAATCAATATCAACCCGAAAACGAATTGCCGGCCATTGATCCCACTAAAGAACTTACAACATATACCGCAGAAATAGCTGAGCAGACCTGTAGTCAAGCATTTCCCAACAAGAAAGTTGTGGTCATTATTGACCAAGGGGATATGTGTACAGAATATGCGTGGCAAAAACTCGAAAGATTTATCATTGAACCTTTGGCTAGGCGAAGTGAGATCGAGTTTATTATTGCATTAAGGAACAATACCAGGCTCCAAATCCCAGTTTTGAGATTAAAAGAGACCTTGATGCACTTAGAGCCCTTGAATGATTCGAGAATTGGACGACAGCAGTTAACGTTACTTCAAAATTCTGAAGAGAGAAACGGTGATTTGGATATAGATGAATTTATGGCGAAATACCCTGGATATTCATTTAATCACTTTGGGATTAATGCAAATTTATTTAGTAACTATCGCAACCAAGACCCAGCTTCCCATCGAGAATTGATTTCATCCGTTTTTTCCGAACTTCATATTGCTCCAAGGATATCTGAAGAATTGTTCGAATATCTTGTTAAGATCGCCAATGAGTTTGATGCTAGTTGGACTTTAGAAGATATACAGGAGAAATTTGAAAATTTATCAGTTAGTAAATCAGGTCAACTTGTAAGAGATTTAAGAAATGCTTGGTTTATAGACAATCTCAATCACCGTTCTCATCGGTTGCAGATTATTCCAGAGATTCGTGATTTTATAAATGCCGGTTTAAATACAGAAGGGAGTGAGGGACATAATGAATAGAAGGATTTTAGAAGCAACTGGACGACCTAAACGGCTTATTGGGAGAAAGGCCGACTTAAGTCAGTTAAAAACAGTGTTTCATGACAACGACAAACGGTGCAAATTAGTTTTATTAGAAGGCAGCGGTGGACTTGGTAAAACCCGCTTACTAGAAGAAGTCTTACGCCGAGTAAATCATCCTTCATTAAAACAACTCTATCCACAATTATCATCAGGGGAAATGTGGGATACTAATTTATTGAAGGTTTGTCAGATTATAGATTTCGTAGATATCAAATTACATACGGTTAATTATTTATTGGATGCACTTGGTGATTCATATTCATGGTCAGGCGAAATTGGATTTACAAATTTTAAAAGAGCAAGAGATAGGCGAATTAGATTACAAGAAATGGGTGCAACCTATGAATCACTTCAACTCGCATCTGAAGAGGCAGATTTAACATTTTGGGAAGAATTAAGAGAGGCAACTGAAAAATATAGACTTGTTATTCCATTAGATACGGTCGAACGTTTGGCCAATATTAGTTCTGAATGGATGATTGAAAACAATTTATTAACCACGGAAGATTTGGTTTATAGTACTCAGCATTGGTTGATCAATCATATAATTAAAGGGGATTTGCAAAACACTGTTTTGTTGATTGCCGGCCGGGGAAAAGAAGGTCAACCTTTCTTTGATCAACTAAAAGAATCATTGTCTGACCACGAAGATAAATGTCAAATTTTGTCAATAAAAGCAAATAAATTAACTATTGAGGAAACTAAACAGTTTTATGAAGTTTTATTGAACGATTGGCAATCAAGTAACAATAGTTCTTCAAATGAAAATTTAAAAAACAATTTTATTTCTTTATTAAGCACTTTGTTAAATGATGAAAACAAGCTTAATGTTTTACACAAATATACTGAAGGGCAACCAGTATTGCTCTCCCTTTATACTGATATTTTGTTAGAGGGGCGGCAGATACCAAAGGCTTTGCTGTCAGATTTTTCAAAAGTGGAAAAACAATCAAAAAAAGAACTAGAATCTGTTAGAAGAGAAATTGAAGCTGAATTTGTCGATTTATTATATAGAAGCTCTGGCGATTTAAGAGCTCAAATCATGCGGTTGCTTGTACAAGCAACAAGAGGTTTAAATCCTGATCAGATTCATTTTATTTTAGACCGACCTTCCAATCAACCTCGGTCAAAATGGATAGCTAAAAAAGATAGGGTACAGGAAATATCAGAGGAATTAAATCATTTATCCCATTTAGCATTAGTGAAATATAAAGATGGGGGAAGAATTTGGTTACAAGATGAGGTCTACCGGATTTATGCTGAACATATGGCAAAAGATCCCATTGATCGAGAGGATGAAACAAACGCAAGATTTAAGTTATATAATGCGTTATTAGATTATGCAGAGTATGCTCGACAACCGTTGTTAGAAGCAAGGCATAAATATATACGACAAGATTTATTGAAAATTCGAGTTGAGCGGCCTTCAAAAATATTGGGGACTAGATTACCCTCGATCACATCAGGAGAAGAGCGACGACGGACTAAGATCATTCAAGATATCTTGGAGTGGGATTTAGAAATTGTCCACTATGGATTTTTGACTGATCCAGATAAACATTTTAATGATCCTTACTACAATATGGAATCCACGGTCGGTAACTCACACGATGAGATATCGTTTTCTACCCAACAATCTGCCTTTGCACAAATCCTAAAAGATGAATTGGCGTTCAAATTTATTAAGCAAGACGTCCGACCAGAGGTTCTCCAACGTGGTGAGACGCGATTAGCTGTGTTGAAGCGTGCAACCTATCAGTATAATGCAGCGCAGTGGATTTTTCGCTTGATCAATCGTAATAAATATACAAAAGCCATTGATTTAGCAAACAGAATTGAAGATGTAGTTGATAATTTACCAGAAGGACTTGATAAACTTAGCTGGCAAAATCCGTTTGCTAAAGGGAACCGTCAGGTTTGGAAAGAGAACGCTGAAATTTATTTAGGCAATATTAGAGAAGCAATTCCTAATTTAGATAAAATTATTGATGATTTTCGCCAATTGATTGCTTCGGATGAGCCCGTAGTTGCAGGCTATGTTGGGTTTAAAGAGCATCCTGCGCGAATGAGACTCATACTTTCATTGGCCAATGCGTATAATCTACGCGGATATGGATACACTCAATTAGGGAGCTATAATCAAGCAAATGCGGATTATGCCCAATCCTTAAGATGGTTAAAAGAGTTACCTCCAACAGCACTACAGTCAACGGTTCGAAATAATTTAGCCCGTTCTTTATCAGAACAAGGAAAGAAAAGGGCAGTTCGGGTTTGTATTGATAGTTTAGATCTCAGAATCCAGCTGGGTCAATTGTTACCAATTGGATATTCTTTAAATACCCTATCGCTTATTCACAATTATTTGAACAGCCCTGGAGAAGCATTAGAAGCAAGCGCAAGAGCTTATGCGATTGCAAATAAAGTAAGAGACACTCGATTTTCTGGACTTGTTTTAATACAAATCACAAAGAGTTTGAGGCGGGTGATTTCTTCAGGTTTTGTGGAGGCTGCTTCCGATATTCGTAATATGAATAGAAGAGAAGCAATTTCCGGTTTCACATTGACTAAAGAAATTGTTGATTCGCCCGAAGATATCTTTCAAGAGGCTGAATATGCAATTTCGGAAGCTATCGATATTTTTTCTAAAGGTACTGCGAGCGGCGAATCAATCCGGCTGGTTGAGGCGCTAAATGAAGCAGGTGGATTATATCGTGACTGGCTTCTCCTAACAGATGATGATGATAGTGCTGAGCAACTCTACCGAGATGCTTTGGATTATTATCAGCAAGGCCTTGAAATTGCTCTAAAGAACGGGTGGGATCGTCTCATCTTAGAAATCATGATTAATATTGCTTGGGCTCATTTTTACTTTAATGACGAAGAGGCGATTAATGACATTTTAGAACAAATTGATGAGGCAATGCTCAAAATTTGTAGTGAAGTTATTTTTATTGAAGGACAATTACCTCCTGACCCAATGGCGCATGAAAGTTATTTATTCCTTTTACAAGCAAAGATTAGTAATTTAAGAGGTCGAGTTGCTTTCGAAAAATTTAATTTAGGTACTAGCCACATTGCAGATGTGTACTCATTTAAAACCCATGCTGAGAGACAACAAATTGTACATAATGATGAAAAGTTGCAATCTTATTTAAAGGCAGCAGCTGAACACTATGCCAAAGGGTTGGGTTATGCCAAATCTTTTGCTCCTCGCTCTGCCGCAGTTACTTTTGTTCTGGGGCCCTTATATAATTTTTTGAAAAAGCTAAATGCCCAAGAAATGTCTGACTTCTATTTATACAAGCGGGAAGCTCATTCAAAATATTTATTGGATGAAATTTCTCTAAAAGATGTAAGCGATTTAGAGGAATTTCTGATCGATTGCTTTGGTAATTATTTCGTAGAGTTGTAAGGATTTTAAAAAATCCCTACGTGCTGAAAGCTAGCTTATTAGTAACGATTAGGCTCAACCATCTTTTTAAGATGGTTGAGCGCACCTCATAAAATCAATTTTACCGGTTTCGAGAAGTATACGGACAATGTAATAGCTGAGCTGATTAAACAAAATTGGTTCGATTATCAAGCTAAAATGCTTAAGACTTTTTGGCTCACTTGTGGTTGTGTTTGCATCTCATCAAACATAGATTTATTTTATTAGCGATGATGATTTGCTTGATAAATATATTAAAAGATGTTTTTGACTTAAAACAAAGTTAATCATCAAAAAGGAGATGAGTATCGATATATTTGTTAATAGAATCAAGGATAAAGTTTTGTAAATTCTTAACCTTAGAAGAAGAGGTAAGGCGATAAGGATTATTCATTTGATAATTGAGCTTCTGCATGACATTTTGGCATTGGAGCCTGATTCAGTGTTTTGCTTGATTAAGTGAGAAACTTTTTCTGTTCACGAAGCGGAGGTGGACTGATTCCTATTTAAAAAATATCAGGATGAGAAGGGTAAATATTATGAATAAGGAACTAGACGAACCTATATTTTTAGTGGAAACGGCTTTTAGTCAATTTGACAACGACTGTGCTTGCCCGGATAAGGGGTTGGGATTGACAATTGAGCCATTAAAACCTGAGAGTGCTTACTCGAGCAACTTTTTAGTTAATTTTGATAAATCCAAATACTCATTAAGAGAAGATGTATTTTGTCAGACAAAACAGACACATGTTCAAAAGATTAATGAAAAGTTTTATCTTTTGATGAGCCCTTATACGTCGAATGGACCATGTGTTGTTACCCATAAAGGTTTTGATAGATGGAAGGCGTTTGAAGAACCACTTCCATTGGAAAAAGAGCTGGATTTTTTATTTTTGGAACAGGGATTACTACACGCCAAAAATAATAAAATCAAAACAAACCGCCAGACCCCAGAAACTTTGGAGGCATGGATCCATGTTACGAATGCATGTAATTTGGATTGCCCTTACTGTTATGTGCGTAAATCCTCAGCTCGTATGAGTGTTGAGACCGGAGAGCGGACGATTGAAAGCATATTTCATACAGCCACTAAGCATGGCTTTAAAAATGTCAAGCTGAAATATGCTGGTGGAGAAGCAACGCTCCACTTTGCTTTGGTTAAAAGATTACATAACCTTGCGCAACAATTAGCAGATACCCATGGAATAGGCCTCAGGGAGGTTGTATTAAGTAATGGGGTTCGAATAAAAGAAGACGATGCCATTTGGTTAAAACAACATGATGTGAAATTGATGGTGTCGTTAGATGGGATAGGGGAAGTACATGATCAGCAAAGACCGTTTTTAGGTGGTCAGGGTAGCTTTCGATTTGTCGAAAAGACCATAGATGAAGTTTTGCTACCAAATGAGATCTTTCCGGATATTACGATTACCATTACCGCTTTAAATGCTTGGCATATTGCAGAAGTGGTTGAGTGGTGCTTGAAAAGAGAACTGCCAGTCAGCTTAAATTTCTTTAGGGAAAATTTATTGACGAAGAATAGACAAGAGCTGGAATTGGAAGAGAAGTCAATTATTGAAGGGATGCTTGCAGCCTATGATGTTTTTAAACGATATCTACCTGAACGCCCTTTTTTGAATGGTTTACTCGATCGCGTTCAAACAGAGCCACACGCGCATACATGTGGTGTTAACTTTAGCTATCTTGTCTTTACACATGAAGGGCATTTAACCCAATGTCAAATGCATTTAGATGACCATTTTGAAATCCCGGCAGAGCAAAGGGATTTGCTTCCCATCATGCAGCAAGGGCCTATTCAAAATGTTGATGTTGAAGAGAAAGAAGGGTGCAAGACCTGTGAGTTTAGATATCGATGTAGTGGGGGATGTCCCTTGGAGACCTTTCGGGCGACTGGGCGATGGGATGTTAAAAGCCCTCATTGCTACATATATAAAACCTTATATCCAGAGGCGTTGAAATTGGAAGGATTGAGGCTGCTCAAGGTACATGGATTGATGACATAGTCGTGACAGACATAGATTAGAAATGAGAGATTTTGGAACCGGACTTAACTCATAGTTGAGTCCGGTTTTTGTTTTGGTAAGACAAGTTATAAACCACCCATAAATTAGTTTGGGCCATTAATATAAGAACTATCAAACAAAACAAACAAAAACATTTTCTTGGAGGTCGCAATGAACACGAATAAACAAAAAACAGAATTTAGGAAGGAACATCATCAACAAGATAAAGAAAAAGAAAATCTACTAGCTCAAAATTTAAACGATTTGACCAATCACCTTATTTTACTAATGGGATATTTACCAAGAGATAAGCTAGAGCATCTAGAACACAATTTTTAACAGTTTTTTATAAACACTACGGAGGTGAATCATGATAAGAAATTTAATCGTAAGTTTAGGAATCGGTGTCATCTTCATTTCGTTTATTGTGCTGTTTTTTATCATTCTTGCTACACGAGGAGATGATTCAGGGGGACATAGTAAATTTTCAGCAGGTCTCTTCTTTTCCGGAATTTTAGGAATTGGGGCCGTCATTATTAACATGGGATTAAGTATTTAAGGAGATTGACATGTATATCGAATTTTCAACAATTTTAATCTTAATCATTACTTCTTTCTTCATCGGTTGTTCATACATGCTTTATTTATCTGCTAAATTATTGGCTCGAATTAGTTCAAAACAAGGACGAACGATCTCCGTTTTGGGAAGAAGTTATGAGCAAAAAATAAACTGGGCGACTAATGATGAATAAGTATTTTCTAAGCTCAAGAGAATATCTCATATTCTCTTGAGCTTTTGATACATTTTAATCGTAATTGAGGGGTAATGAAATGGATATTCAAATTTGGAAAGAAAAAATTAAAGATGTTCTTAAAGAAAGATTTAATGCAATAGAGCAAGACGATTTTTCTAAGCAGCTACTTGGATATAGTTTTCTAGTACAGACAGTAATTTGGCCGCTAATTGAAGAGATACATGCTACAAAATCATTCAGTCATTCCTTATTTGGATTAAATAAAATAACCTCGGAAATCGGGCCAAGTATTATTGCTACACAACTAGAGAATTGGCAGCAAAATAATCAAAGGCCATCATGGGGCGAGCTTGCAGAGTGGGTCATTCAAAAGGTAAAGACCGACTCTGATTTTCTGCTTGAAAGCGACAACATAATTGCCAAACTTGAAATTTTAGAGCTTTTAAAAACTTATGGAGTATCGGACAAGGGTTCAGTTTTTATCAATAGCGTTCTTCGGGATTCTAAAGCCTTGAAAAACAATCAAAGATTAAATATTCGTGCTGATGGGAACATGATTGTTGTTGGGGATAACAATACGGTTATTGGGCCATATGGGTTAAACCTGAGCAATATTTCTGGGAACGTAGAGATTCATATAGCAAACGAGCATTCAACCGACAAACAGAATGAAGAAGAACAGAAACTTCAAGAAGCTATAGAAGACTATTTGGGCCGATTAAAGCAGGAGTGCAATCGGTTAACGGACTTAGCTGCATTAAGCTTAAATACCGAAGGTACAGAACAAGTTACTCTGGATAAAGTATATATCGGTCTAAACGCCCTTGAAGAAGGGGATCATACCTATCACTCTGCATTTAATTTAGATAGGAATAGGAGAGGGCGGAATGAACCTATGATTGATGTGGTTTCACAATCTGAAAGGTTGGTCATTCTAGGACAACCAGGCAGTGGGAAAAGTGTTTTTGTCAAACGGGTAGCCACAGAAGCTGTGGAAAAATATTTAGAAAATCAAAATGCGCACGAAGAAGAACTTCCAATCCCTATTATCACACAAGTGAGGGGGTTAAAGAACATGCTTTCAGAACTGGATGTTTCTGGTAAATCATTGGAAGACCAATATGGTATTTTGCGTCAGTCGCTCATTGATCATTGGATAGAGCGATTTAAAGCCAAGAAAGCTTTTAAGATCGCAGAAATGTTCGAAACGATTCTTGATTCAAGAAACATTATGTTGATTTTTGACGGCTTAGATGAAATTGCACAAAGCTTCCGGCCTTTAATTTACAAGCTCATCCAATCCTTTAGAAGCTTTTCGAATATAAAAAAAATAATTGTAACCAGTCGAATTCGCTCCTATTTAGTTGAAACAAAAAACAATCAAGTTTTGCCTGGCTTTCGAGTGCAAACATTAGCACCTTTTTCAAGCAAACAAATTGAAGAGTTTATATCCTTGTGGTATGAAGCTGTTGAAACAGATGATGATAAGAAGGAGCGGATCAAAGATCTGCAGGCCGCAGCGAAAGAGGAAAAGATTGGAGAGCTTGCTCAAAACCCAATGTTATTGACTACGATGGCTCTCATTCATCAATCGCGTGCCGAATTACCTAAGCAAAGGGTTCGACTGTATCAAGAAGCTGTGGATATTCTCTTAGTAAGGTGGCAAAAAGCGCGGGGTTTAGAAATAAGTGAAAAGCTGAAACAGGTGCTGGATAATAAAAAGCATATCCGCAGAATTATGGAGAGGCTCGGGTATGAGGCTCATAAATTATTAGAGCATCAATCGGAGAATGCAGATTTAACAAGAGGTCACACCATATCGATTCTTGAAGAGGTACGGTATTTGGGTGTTATTAACGAAGGTCTGGTTGGAGAATTTTTAGACTATGTCGATCTCCGAGCGGGAATATTGGTTGGACAAGGTGGGAACGAACATTCAAACGCGCCTCAATTATATCGATTCCCGCATCGCACTTTTTTGGAATATTTAGCTGGATGTTATTTGGTTCAGGGGCGCAGTCGAGAAATACATGAAAATTACAAAGATTTAGTCAAAGCGGGAAATGATTGGTATGTAGCGGCCCAAATGGGGGTCGAGGAGCTTTTGCATAATCGAGACCGGGAAGGGGAGGTGCTTGATTTAGCTTATTATTTATCTTCAGATGGCTTACATGATGAATTAAATGAAGTCGGAAAACAGCGTGCCAGTGTATGGGCAGGGTATATTGCGGTTCAGACAGGTAAGCAGGCGATGCTGGATGATTCTGGATATGGGGGTGAAAACACTTTAAATAGTTTACGAGGTCAAATGACACATATTATTGATACTTCTGTATTGCCAATCCATGAACGTGTAGAAGCTGGTCGCTTCTTAGGTGTTTTAGGGGACGAACGACCTGGGGTTGGGGTATATATAAACAAAAAAGGTATCCAAGTGCCAGATATTGCATGGGGAGTGGAAGTTCCCATAGGTGAATACACTATTGGCGGAGACAAAGATGCTTATGACTCTTTTCCAAAGAAAAAAGTAAGCATCAAAAAACCCTACCAATTATCCAGACATCTCGTTACAAATTCGCAATTTCAATGCTTTGTTGATTCTGGAGAATATCATGATGCTCGCTGGTGGCAGAATATGCCTGTGACAGTGATGAATATTCAAGGAGAAGCTATTTCTATTCAAGAATTAGATTTCCAAGAACTTAGAAACCCTAATCATCCAAGAGAAATGGTAAGTTGGTATCAGGTTATTGCATTCTGTCGATGGTTAAGTGCAAAAATTGGAGAGCCTATTTGGATCCCTGATGAACTTGAGTGGGAAATTGCTGCCAGGTATCCTGGCCAAAAAGTTTTTCCATGGGGAACTGTTTTTAACAGTTCAAAAGCAAATACATCTGAAGGCAAGGTTGGTCGACCCACAACTGTCGGTTTATTTTTAAACGGCCGTAATAAAAAATTAAATCTGTTTGATGTTGCAGGGAATGTTTTAGAATGGTGTGCAAATAAATTTGATTTTGAGCAGCAATGTATCGTTGACGCTAGTGATGATTATCGAGCTGTAAGAGGGGGATCTTGGTATGCAAACAGCGACTTCGCAAGATCTTGCTCCCGTTTAGCCAATCCACCAGGTCATCGCTTTGATTCCGTCGGATTTCGTTTGATCAGAAAAAAATAGACGCATACGATATGTTTTAGTGCATCTTCATGCTCAAGGTTAAAACGAAACGAATAAATTGAACAGTTTCTCTCCCTAAGGGTAGAAGAGTTAATTTGAAAGTGTTACAAAGCTTTGAAGGAAGACACAAAATTTGCGATCCTTCGCGTTGCTCAGGATAAATAATGGAGGAACTTTGAAATAAGGTGTCACCTTATTGAAGAACCCTATTTAATGGGAATATCTTTTAACCTAATAATCGTATTTACTTCTAATTATCTAATCATGTCAGGGCACATAAAGATCAGAGCCGCCTTCGGCGGTACAAAGAACAGAGGTTCTCTTGCATTCGCAAGAGAATAGAGATCAGAGAAGCGGGGACACACTTAGTCGAAACCCTATATTGTGGTAGACGCTGAACGGGCTGTTCCAGTGGCGGTACGCGCATCGGGAGTATGTAGAATTGCCCGGCCAGACACCACCTCGGACCACGCGCCTAGCGGTACCGGATTGAAGCCGCTCTCGTCCGCCAGCTGAGGTATAGGGATATTCTTGCCATTTTGACCTCGTCCACTCAAATACATTCCCTGCTCTTTCAGTCAACCCATAAAGTCCACTATATTCAGGGAAACAGCCAACTGCATTTGTCGAATTGCTAATAGGTGCCGCATTTGCAAAATTGACAACCCACTCATCCCCCCAGGGATACTTACGATGAGGGTAAGGGTTTGAGATAGATGAATTGGCACTTGGGGGCTGAATAGTTGGCACTTGGTCTATAGGAGAGATAATGTTTTTTTGAGGGATAGTAAGGCCACCTCGGCCGGTCTTTTCCCATTCGGCTTCTGAAGGAAGCTGTACAGAATATCCATCTGGTAGCCACCCTTTATAGTGCCATCTGGCCGTAAGCCAGTGGCAAAAGGCAATGGCTTCATACCAACTCACCCCTACAACCGGATGATTTTGTTCATTAAATTTATCCCCATAATCCATCCGTCTTTTTCGTCCCATAAATTCTCCCTCTTCCCAATATCCTTTCTCAATGGCTATTTGCCAATAATCTGGATTGCGGTAGCCATCTTGGACTACAAATTGCAGATACTGAGCATTAGTGACGGGATATTTAGCAAGCCAAAAATCATAAGGGATATCTACCTCATGAAGTGGTTGTTCACTCTTTGGTGCTTCTGGATCATCCCCAGTAGCACCCATCCAAAATGGGCCAGCGGGGATGTTGCAAAACAACATCTGGTCACAATTAAGCACCTCGGGACGGGGGTCGCCTATGCGTCCAAGGGCGCGTCCCGCTTGCACCCTGATTTTGGCGGGAGTTTGATCAAGCTGAGCTTCATTTTTAAACCAACTGGCCAGCTTTTGCCGCAATTGGTTTTTAATATGATCGCTGGCGCTGGGCCATTCTAGTAGCGCTAGCGCTGCCAACTCAAGGGATTGGAGTTGGGTAGCTAGCGCTCTATCACGATCGGACGCACCTTCATCTAACCACGCAAGGCGTAAAATAAGCGATTCAGCAGCTCGTGGGGAATGTATTGTGAGGTACCCTACTGTTAATAGGACTACCTCGCGCCACCAGCTTTGTAAAATGGGGCCTTCTTCAAAAAAGTTTGCAATACTATTGACACCCCCTTCACTACGAATTACTTCAGCCAAATAGCGGGCTACTAAATACTCCTGAAAGGCGAGATGGATAAAGCGATAGGTTTCAAATTGCTCTTCCATTAATGTCCCGCGTAGGCGAGTGATTTCGATGAAATCTTTGATAAGTGGTTGGTACGGCGGTTCTTTGTCTAATAGTGCTTTGAGGTCATGTTCCGTGATTTCCCGTCCCTTGACATCACCCCGCTGATGCATTTGGAAAGCCAGAAATTGTACTAATTCACGATGGGCTTCTCGATTCCCTCCAATAAGGCCGCCAATTTGGTCTGCCACTTGTTCATCAGGTCCATAATCAGGGAGGAGCATCGCATCGACCGCTTTCATATATAGTTCAGCCCGCTGATCAGGAAGTCTTTTTTCACTAAAGTGGACGATGAGTAATAGACGCACCATAAGGGGACTATCCACTAGGGGAGGTGCTTCTTCTCCGAGACGTTCTTGTCGGTTGGCTTCTAAACGGGCAATGCCACTTTGAAGCTCCCCTGCTTTCCTTTCGCGAAGTGATTGGTCAGACGGATATATTGCCTGATAGGCATGATCTATTAAGCTGTTGACGTGTGATGTGTCCAATGATTTGACTTGAAGTTGTTCAAACCCTTTGCTCAGGGCGGTTCGCCCTTCATAGGCGGCTGAGCGGCAAGTGACCAAAAGTTGCAACTGTTCTCGACCGTTTACAAGCTCTTCAATTGCGCTACGCACGCGTATGCGCTCTTGTTCATTGGGCACTTCATCTAATCCATCAAGGAGAAGGATGATTGATTGACCGCTACGCAAGAGTTGATTTAAAAAGTCGGTTGGCAATTCAAAGCTAGCCTGACGCTCTATAAGATAACTCCCAATAAAAGCAGCTAATGTTTTATCTTGTGCAGAGGCGGTTGGGGGAAGGAGCCGTAGATGATTAGCATAAGCGCTAAGCGGGACAAATATGGGAAGGGGTAATTGATTTCCCTCCCACCCTAATTTTTGAGCAGCAAGATCTGGGGATTCTTGGATGATGGCCTCTGTTAAGGTATAAGCGATGTGAAGAAGGACGGTCGTTTTCCCACTGCCAGGACCACCCGTTAAAATAAGTCGCTGGCCTTGTTTAAGCACTGCATCTAGCTCGATGTCTGAGGAAGTTTGTTGCTCACTTAGAGCGAGTTCGTCATGGATGTGTTGGCGTTGAAAAAGCGTGTTTTGTTTAAAGGTGTTGGCAGTAAGCGGAACGTAGACGGTTTCGAGATCAAGTTGAACCACCTGCTGCCCCTGTCTTTTAATGCCCCGCAGTTCGATCTGGCTAAAGCGATCGCGCATCCAATTGAGATAATCTCCAATTTGCTGGCGAAGGGCATCTTCGTCTATCGGACCAGATTGGCCTTGCTGATAATTGTGAATGATATTGTTGACTGTAACATTATCACCAGTAATGATATTACCTGAGACCGGGCCTCCAATTTGGGCAGCGCGTTTACTAAGCTGAGTATTATGGTCGCCTTCAATGTGTCCCCCTTGGGCATGGAGCTGATTATGAAGGTTAGCTTTTTCTTGATACAAGGGCTCGAGGGTACTCTCAAGAAGATCGTTTTCACCCATTATGATCTTGATTTGTTTGATTTTATCCTCGACCTCTTGAAGCGATTTCTGCAGCTGCTTGACGGTTGATGTCATGACGTTTTCCCCAAAACTTTTTTATGGATCGGTTTGGAAAAGAGAGATTTTCTAAGCCCGATAGTGTTTCCATATCTTACATGATTAACCCAGCCTTGAACAGATGCTGTTACTTGATCAAAGGGTAGCTGGTCTTGAGCATAAGCTTGTTTCAACTTCTTAAATTTACGCTGATAGTGGATACCTTTTCGTCGCTTGAGCCGGCGTTTTTCAGGGAAGATATTAAACCCCAAAAAAGGGATCCCATTGGTCACCGGTTTGACCTGAGCTTGAGGGTGAATAGTAAGGCGTAAGTGGGCCAGTTTGAGAATAAGCTGTTCACGCCAAGACCAGAGCGTTTCTTTATCTTCTGCAAAGAGCAAGAAATCATCCACATAGCGTAGGTACCCCTTACAGCGCAAACGTCTTTTGACAAAATGGTCGATTGGATTCATATACACATTAGCCCAAAATTGACTCGTTAAATTTCCGATGGGGAGGCCCCTTGGGCGTAAGGCGGCGAAAAGATCATCCTCTTCAAACTAAACCATTGAATAAGCTTCGGTTAGTATCCCTTC
>JANQSK010000839.1 GCA_028284105.1 Anaerolineae bacterium | reverse complement strand
AGGCTGCACACAATAAAAAACGACATCAGCCCCCTCACAAACCTGCGCCACTTGATTGGAATCATTTGCATCAGCCATTTCCAGAGCGACCTGTGGCGGTAAAGGCTCAGAAACTTTGCCACTCCGATTCACTAATTTGATATGATGATCCATATTGATAAGTTCATCCATGATTGCCAAACCGAGTTGTCCCGTTCCTAAAATCACATATTTAATTGATTTTTGCATCTTTAATGCTCCTTCAATTCATTCACTATTCGACTAATAAAGCCTTCAACTAGCTGGCTGAGCCTGTCGAAGCCAATCCCGTTTATCACTCAGCAGCTTCTGTCACAATCACTGCCCCTTCCATAAAGGCGTGCAATGTACAAACATACTGATATATACCGGGCTCTTCAAAGGTGTAGGTAAAAGTCCCATCTGTTTGGATCGGTGACTCCACATTATCGAACACCACATTGTGTGCTACTGGTTGACCCTCTTCGTCAATTTCTTGAAAGTGCCATGTCACGGCCGTTCCTGCTTCAACCTGCGTCACAGCTGGTGAAAACAGATGATTGAGATTGCTATCGGCTTGAATGATGATGTCAGTTGCCCCTATTGTGGGAGAAACGGCCGTTTGGTTAGCCTGCCAACGACGCCCAATGGGTGAAAACAGCAATGAGACGGCGGCAATGATGGTGAATAGTATGATTACGGCCGTTGCAATGAGACCCATTTGCCACCAATTGATGATTGGAAATGTTGAATTTGTTGAAATTTGATTTGTTGTCATATCTGCACCTCACAGTTTTAAGTTATCAAAACGATACAGGTTGACACAGTGTCAAAGTCAAGAGCGAGATTCAAAATTGATTAAAGATGTTGACACTCTCAAAATAGGTGTATATACTCATATTCATGTCTGAACAATCACTTGACCCATCAAAGATCTCTCCCGACTTGTGCGTTGCAAACAATTTTCGCAAGATAGCCCGCACCTTGGTTCAGACTTACGAAGAAGCACTTAAACCAGCTGGAATCACGATTGCCCAATTTTCTACCTTGGGAACTTTAAACGGTGCTGGCCCTTTAACCATTCAGCAGCTCGCTGAGGCAATGGAAATTGATCGCACCACTTTAGCCCGTAACTTAAAGCCGTTGACCCGTAGCGGGCTCATAGAAGTGGTTGAAAATCCAAAAGATCGGCGCGTCAAGTTTGTAAACATATCACAATTAGGTTTACTTAAATTGCAAGAGGCCGCCCCACTGTGGGCTTCAGTGCAAGAGCACTTTGTTACAGGAATTGGCCAAAATGAATTAAGCCACATGATGGGTACATTTGCGCACATCAGAACCTTAGCTGAGTCACATTGATTTTTTTTGCGCAAATAGGTGTATATACATCTTTTATGGAGATATCATGAAGCTGAAAGACCATCCAACCGTTATTTGGTTCAATAATTATGGCGAAAGTCAAAAAGTCACATCATCTCACCTAGATGCGCAATGGCTTCGGGAGCTCTGTTTGGAAGCCGGTGCCGATGATGTCGGGTTTGTCCACATTAACAACCCGGCGATTGATGATCAGCGCAGCAAAATTTTAGATGTTTATCCAAAAACGAAAACAGTTATTAGCCTTGTAGCAAGAATGAGCCGAGAACCGATTAAATCGCCAGCTCGCTCAATTGCTAATCGAGAGTTTCACACAGTGGGTCACGATGTTGATGATATCGCCCATCACATCGTTCGCCAGCTTGAGAAGCTAAACATAGGAGCACTAAATCCCTCTATGGCATTTCCTATGGAGATGGATCGTTTCCCTGGTGAACCCACATTTGTGGTCTCACATAAACCGATTGCAGAAGCAGCAGGAATGGGTGTCATGGGCATTCATCGTAATGTCATTCATCCAAAGTTTGGGAATTTTATTTTGCTTGGCACGATTTTGCTGAGCCAAGAGCTATCAGTCTATGGAACGGAACTAGACTTCACCCCCTGCCTCGAATGTAAGCTATGCGTTGCTGCCTGCCCAGTCGGAGCCATTAGTTCGGAGGGTCACTTTAATGCAACGGCTTGTCTTAATCACAATTACCGCGAATTTTTTGGTGGCTTTGTCGAATGGGCAGAGACTCTTGCAGAAAGCAAAAATTCCGCTTCTTATCGAGAAAAAGTCACTGTGTCGGAAGACGCATCACGATGGCAGAGCTTGAGCGGAGGTGCGAACTATAAAACGGCCTATTGCATGGCGGTTTGTCCAGCAGGTGAGGACGTTATTGGCCCCTATTTGGCAGATAAAAAGGGGTTCTTACAAGAAATAGTCAAACCGCTTCAGCAAAAGGAAGAAATCATCTACGCCACTCCCACTTCTGACGCCGTCGCCTTTGTTGAAAAAAGATATCCTCATAAAAAAGTGAAGCTTGTAAAGGGTGGCCTCCAGCCCCAATCGATAACTGGGTTCATTTGGGGAAGCCAAATTTCGTTCCAAAGGGAGCAATCCAAAGGTTTAAATGCTATTTTCCATTTTGAATTTACTGGAGAGGAAATCGGCCAATATACCTTCTCCATTGCAGATAAAAAACTAACCGTAGAAGAAGGACTCCATCATACACCGAACATATTGATTCAAGTAGATAGCGAAGCCTGGATCAACTTGCTTAATAATCGACTCAATCCCATTTGGGCTGTACTCAGTCGAAAACTCAAAATCAAAGGGGAGCGTCGGCTGCTCTTTCAATTCCAACGTTGTTTCGGATAACTCTTAAAAAGAATCTTCTCATTAAAAGGATTTAAAAATGAAAAACACACTTTCACAAGATCGATTAAGTATTCGTTTACGCAAAAAATATGGCAATTGGGCTGTCATCACTGGGGCATCCTCGGGTATAGGGTTGGCTTTGGCTAAACAAACGGCCGTTTCTGGGGTAAACGTCGTTTTGGTGTCCCGAAGTCAGTCCAAGTTAGAACTGCTAGCGCGTGAAATAAATGAGGCTCACGGTGTTGATACCCGTGTCATCGCAGCAGACTTAGGCACAA
>JANQSK010000834.1 GCA_028284105.1 Anaerolineae bacterium | reverse complement strand
AACTTTTTGCACGCTTGGATCAGTCAACGGCCGTTTACCATGCAATAGCGCCCCCAAAATATGAATATTTGTACTCACAGATGGATTAGACTCTAATGCAAAGCATTTGAAGTAGCGCTCTTTTTCGTAATGAAAGATAGGAGCCATTTTGGGTGCAAGGCCATAGCGTGAAAGCACCTCGAAGACAAAACCCGTATCATCACCGTCTTTAGGCGTATAGTCTGATGCATGCCCAATTCCAATTTGCGAATCCCAATTATCTTGTAGGAACGCAAGATGAGAACCAATAATGGGCTCTAATTCAGGAGACTCCCAGTTCAGCAGTGATAGGTTCCACAACGTCCAAGCCACCTCGAAAATATCAATAGGTGCAACATTGGGTACGCCATCCTCTGAGAAGTGCCTTTTTAAGTAGGTGATTGCTTGCTGATCAGATGGATTAACTGTTCGTAAATAGTAAGCCGTTGCCGATGGGCTATTTGCAATTGAACCATTACGTTCTTGCAAGTCGCTCGTGTTTAAGATGTGAAGACCATCTTGGCCAGCCATTTCAGATGAAAAAGCCATGGTCACATGCCTACTAATCATATTGCCAGGTGTACGCGCCAGTTTTGCCTCCCTTTCAGCCGCGATCTGAGCGATTTGGGAAGCTTCTTCTGGATTAATCAACTCATATTGTCCAAGCTCCTTGTACAAGGTTGGAAGCAACATTTCGAAGGCTATTGTTTCTCCTGCTAAATCGTTGCTTATTTTTGATTGATGATATTTAAGTGCTTTAAGACCTAAATCAATACGCGATCGATCTTGTGCTTGCTGACGTTCTGCAAGAGCAATCAGCGCAATAAGCGTACAAATCACCCGATCGTGATGGTAGACGGGAACGGCCGTTCCCCAACTGCCATCGGCAAGCTGGTTTTTTCTTAACCACCGCAGCGCACTATCCGCCATCATCTTCATTTGAGGATTTTCATGGAGTCGAGCCAGCCAAGCTGTATCATAAGCCGTGCTGGACATTGTTCCTTCACCAACACTTCTTAAAAGTATGCGCAACTTTTCCTGAAGATATACCCTTTGATCAAGAGATTCGACATCAAATTGAGCTTCGAAAAGTGAAGGTTTAAAAATCATAATGTGGCTCCAGCTGTTTTGGAGATTCAAATTTAGACACCCATATCCCCCCATCACTTAAGTGATGCCCGACCCCATAAGTAACATGCTTTGTTCCTTGATAAACCTCTCGTAAGGTATTCCAATCTAGTTCTATCATCTCAGCATAATCAACATCCTTTTTTGTACGAATGAAAAGATGATCAAATAATATTTCTCGGAATTGTGATTGTGTGAGATATGGTGATGGAACGGCCGTAAAGTACAAATCCTCATTACCGTTTAACAACATTGGAATATCAAATGTCCTAAATTTTGATGCAGTAATAAACAGATCGACGCCATGAAGAGGTTGTCCATAATAGGTTGCAATAAGTGTTTGATTGTCAGGTTCTTTCTGATGTTCTTGGAGGTAATCGACTGTGAGTTTTGATACCGTCTTTACTGTATCATGTGCACAAACTCCCCAATAAATCGTGTGCGATTGATGATGCGAGGTTTTTTCTTCAATTCTTTCGATTTTTTCTAACAATTCGTGTTGTGCGAGTTGATGAAATAGCGCTTTAAAATCACCATAAAAACGAACTCGAACATCCATTTTTTTGTAGAATGTCAGGAATTTAGGGGCTTCTGTTAAAACAGAAAGTGAAGAAACGGCCGTTTTTGTGTATTGCTCTCCACGTGATTCAAATAGCTTGGGGCTCAACAAAGGCATGAGTAAGGTATCAACACCGTGTTTGAAGATAAGCGTTGAAAGCTCAATCTGTCGTGTTGTAATCGCATCATGATAGGCGTCAAGATCGTCATAGCCTGAACGCCTTTTTTCCAAATAGAACCATCGACGGGTGCCATTAAATGGAAAGGCGACCACTTTACGGCCGTGTTGTTTCATAATATGAGCAACATCTTTAGCAGTAATGCTTTGAAATTCATCTATTCGCATGAGGCTCCCTAAATTTTTACTTTTGAATCGTCATGATTTGACTTCGGCTCTTTTCACAATATTGATTGTATTGCTCAGGGTGGTTCCCTATTCAAAAGCAAAGGCTTACTCAACAGTTTAAAAGATTATTGCTTCAGTCCTCGCATGACATTTGTCCCGATTAAGCAAAAATCCCATACATATTGGTTTATTGCCTCCCAGAAGATTTGTACACTGCTTTTATGAAAGAAAACTTAGATGCAATCTTTAATCAAGATGGAATTCTATCAGTCGTCCAATTTCCCCATCCATTAACAAATGGGGGATTTGTCATTGTAATAAATGCAGAACCAGCTCATCAACGAATGCTGATTGCCGATTTGCAAAAACAAATATCAAAAAAATTTTCTACCTACTTTATTCCTCACGATACACTTTTCCAGATTAGTCAGCCCGGTGTGTTTGCACCCCCATTCCATATCAATGAGCGGCCACATCTTCCTTTTTACCTAAAAGATTACGGACAACTCCGAGCAGGTGCTCCAATTCAAGAAGATATCCTTTTACCAACGTATGATCATACGCTTGTTCAAATGCACATTGGAGCTTGTAGAGAATCTTTTAGACGGTATGCCGCATTACCTTCACTATTCCATAAACAATATGACAGCTTGATTTTGCAAATTCAGAAAGAAATTATTCATCTGTTAGCAACGGCCGTATTAACCAAAGGGGAATGGGATATTAGCCGCGAAACAATTATCAACCGTTTTGAGGCTCACTTTCCAAACCACCACTTAGCAACATCAATTCAAACTTTGCAACAAATACCCAACAACTCCACGTCTAAAGAGGGTGCACATCGTGCACTCTTTCAATTTGAGAAGTTCCTCAACGAACTAGCAGCGGAAATGCAGGGAACATAAAAATGCGTGCAACACTTACCCTAGACAGTTACGAATTTGCAGTAGATCAATTTGTGATGACGCTGGCTCCCATTCATCTTCACATTCATGCCGTTTATTTATTTGGTTCTTTTGCAAGGGGTGAAGCGATTGTAGGATACAGCGATCTTGATTTTTGGATCTTTTTCAAGCCGGAACTTTGGGATAACGAAACGTCATTCTTTACAATGCTCGACACATTAGATAGAGCAATGTGGAAGATACAAGAACTGGGTATTCCCATGTATCATCTTTGTGGCTATGAATCAATTGTTAACTTAGAGCAGCTGCCCCCACTGGTTGTTTCCACGCTACGGGACCGTTCAAGCTGCCAGCTCCTCTTTGGACAGGATATTAGAGACCAGTTACCAGAAACGGCCATTGGGAATCATATCAGCACTTTTTTTGAAATGCGCCGGCAGCTATTCCTACCATTGCTTCCTCTACTCAACCAAGAGTCACTTAATAAAAAAGAGCGTCAAATGATTTTTCAGGCGCTCCAATATGTCAAATATCTACCTGAGGCAATTTGCGCTTCATTAAATAAGTTCCCGGCAGAATCAGGCGTGATATTGCTTCTCAGCACATTGCTCCCCACTTTAGATTTGACACCTATTGCTCCAATAAAAACATATTGTGCGTCAACAGAAATTGCAGGTCTCAATAATGAACTCCAATCAACGGCCGTTTTAGCCGTTAACCTCATTGAAGAAATCAACAGCACGTTGCTCACTTACCTAAAGCATGAACAATAAGCGGCTTTTTTCGACCATCTTCATCGTTTTCACCAACTTGCTTGGTGCAACGATCATCATTCCCATTTTGCCGCTTTTTGCTGTGCGATCGTTAGGCGGTGTTGTGCTGCAAGTCGTCTTGCTGGACACGGCTTATTATGCGGCTAAATTTATAGCAACCCCCATTTTAGGGCGCCTGTCTGATCGATACGGCCGTCGACCCTTGTTGCTCATTTCACAAGCTGGAACAGTGGTTTCATTTTTACTATTCACCATTGCATTGCCCATTGGGATATTTATTGATACGTTGGTAACGATTCCACTCATCAACGGTAGCTTATTTTTGCTCTACTTTGCACGCTTACTCGATGGTTTTACTGGGGGAAATACGGCTATTGCGCAAGCCTATGTAAGCGATATCAGCAGAGATGCACAGCGCACTCAGGCATTAGGCTATTTAGCGGCAGCCATGGGGGTTGGGTTTATTTTAGGACCCGCTATCGGTGGTGTATTGGCATCTCTATTCTCTATGCAAGCCCCTTTTATCTTTGGCACTTTAATGGCTGCAACAGGTCTTCTGCTTACCTATTTCTTTCTACCCGAATCACTTCCTCTTGAAGAAAGAGGCTCGGTATCAAAAAGTCTTGTTCATAAAAAACCACAGATTCCCCGACACACTCAACTTACCAAACTTTTTACAATTGGTGTTTTAACAACGCTTTGTTTTGCAGCCATTTCCCCGACCTTCGCACTTTATGCCAGCGAGGTATTATTCTCTGATGTTCAAGATACGGCTGTAATTAGCAGGTTGGTTGGTCTTATTTTTATGCTTGTGGGGGTCGTGATTGCCATTACCCAAGGGGGCTTGCTGAAGCCAATTACCACCAAACTTGGTGAGCAGAAATCTCTATTGATGA
>JANQSK010000825.1 GCA_028284105.1 Anaerolineae bacterium | reverse complement strand
GATTGCGGAACCAACTTGAAGAAGAAGGGCTTTTTGATCCGGTTCACAAAAAACCGATTCCTCGTTTTCCACAGAAAATTGGCATTGTTACCTCAGCAGATGCAGCTGCATTACGCGATATTGTGAATGTGCTTCGGCGACGCTATCCTCTTGTGACCGTATTGGTTGCGCCAACGCTCGTTCAAGGTAATCAAGCACCCGCTCAGATTATTCGGTCTTTAAATTGGCTAGACGGCCGTAACGATATTGATACCATTCTTGTCTCACGTGGGGGTGGTGCCATTGAAGACCTTTGGGCGTTTAATGATGAAGGGGTTGCGCGAGCAATTTTTAATGCACAACATCCAATTATTAGCGGTGTAGGGCATGAAATTGACTTTACGATTGCGGATTTTGTGGCTGACTTACGCGCTCCAACACCATCTGCCGCAGCAGAATTGGCGGTTCCCGATCAAGATGAGCTGCTTGCCAATCTTCAATCTTTTCAACAGAGGTTAACTATTGAAATAGACGACCGGCTTTCGAGTGAGCAGTTAAAGCTTCAGTCGATTATGCAGTCGCTCCAGCTATTGAATCCTCAGCGATCAGTCGATAATAATCGACAGCAGCTTGATACGCTGATGATTCGTTTGGACAATGTGATATTCCGTTTATTGGAACAAAAGCGAACACGTGTTGAACGACTAAGTGCTGAATTGGAGGCAATGAGTCCTAAGGCGACGCTTGGACGTGGATATGCATTTGTGCGAGATGAAAACGGCCGTTTGCTGAGCACAGTAGATGGATTACAGACGGGGGCTGCTATTGAAATTCAATTAGCAACTGGCAAAATCAAAGCGGTTATCCAAGAAATTGAAGAGGACGAAGCATCATGACGCAGGTTGTTATCACGCGAAATATTGGAGAAACGGCCGTTTCGAAACTTGGTCAAACGGACATCAGATTTTCGCATAACGAGTCTGATGTGTCTTGGAATCAAGATACGCTGATAGCACAAAGCTCCAAAGCAGAAGCAATCGTTTGTTTGTTGAGCGACCAAATGAGTGCCGATGTGATGGATCGACTACCCAATTTACGTCTAATTGCGAATGTGGCTGTTGGATACGATAACATCGATATTCAAGCTGCTACTGAGCGGGGCATCATTGTGACGAATACACCTGATGTGTTGACTGAAACAACGGCAGATCTTGCGTTTGCGCTCTTGTTAGCTATTGCTCGACGTATTCCAGAATCAGATAGCTTCATGCGGGCGGAAAAGTACACACGGTTTGAGCTTTTTCCAGACATGCTGGGGGTCGATGTCTATGGCAAAACTTTAGGCATTGTGGGAATGGGGCGCATTGGAACGGCCGTTGCACGACGGGGTACTCTTGGATTTAATATGCCTATTTTATATAGTGGCCGACGGCGACAAGAAGAGGCAGAGTCTGAGCTTGGTGCAACCTATGTATCCTTTGATGACCTATTGGCCCAAAGTGATTTCATCTCAGTCAATGTAGCACTAACCCCTGAAACAACGCACCTATTTGATTACGCGGCCTTCCAAAAAATGAAATCGACGGCATGTATCATTAATACGGCTCGTGGGCCAGTCGTTAAAGAAGCTGACCTTGTTCAAGCCCTAAAAGAAGGTCTTATTCAAGGGGCTGCCATCGATGTGTTTGAATTTGAGCCCAAAATGGTTGATGGTCTTGCAGATATTCAAGATAAGCTTGTGGTGGCTCCCCACATTGGTAGCGCAACGGTTGATACACGGAATAAGATGGCTGATATTGCGGTGGGTAATGTGATGGCCTACTTTGAAGGTAAACGGCCGTTGACGATGGTGAATCCAGAGGTATACGACAACCGATGAGCTTACGCTTAAAGTTGATGTATCGGGCAGCCACAATCTACTGGCGCGTGTTTAAGCCGATGACCCTTGGGGTCAAAACGCTGCTGATTCGGGATGGCAAAGTGCTTTTAGTGAAGCATAGCTATCAGGATGGGTGGTTTTTGCCAGGTGGCGGTGTCAAGCGTAGAGAGACTTTAGAAACGGCCGTTCGTCGAGAGTGTCGTGAAGAAGTCGGGGCGAAACTTGGAAAATTAACCCTGTTTGGTAATTACTCAACCATCAATGAATTTAAGAATGATCATGTCGTGGTCATGATCGCCACCGAATTTGACTACAAAGGTCCAAATGACCGTGAAATAATTGAAGCGAAATTATTTGAATTAACGAATCTTCCCGATGACACATCCCCAGGGACGCGAAATCGAGTCGAGGAATATTTATCTCAGGATCAATCCCCATTTATTGGGAATTGGTAATGAATTCTTGTGAAACCTATGTCAGATTTTGAAAACTTACCCTTTGAAGAAGCCCTCAAACAACTCGAAGAAATTGTCACAAAACTCGAAGTTGGTGAGCTAAACCTCGAAGAATCCCTCACTTTGTTTGAACAGGGTCAAAAATTGGCTCAACTGTGCCAAACACAGCTTTCAGATGCATCTTTGCGCGTTGAACAACTCACCACGGATGGTGAAATTGCTGATATTTCAGACCTCAAGTAAATTTTCTATGGATTTGAAGTGTAGAATTCAAAAATCTAACAGACTCTTTATCTAATCAATGCTATACTGTTATTTTGAATTTACATCTTGAGCCATCAAAGCAGTTTGGCTATAAGTAAAATCCATAGAGGAATAACCATTGTTTAAAAGTATTCGAGACTCCTTGACGCGTACAAGAGCGTCAGTGTTTGGACAAATTGCATCCGTTTTAGGTGCGGGTGATATTGATGAAGAGACTTGGGAAGATTTAGAAGCTTTACTAGTCCAAGCAGATATTGGTGTGCCAACCACCTTAGCAATCGTTGAAAAATTACAAGAGCGTGTCAAAGATGAAGGTCTTTATAAAGCGGACCAACTCTTTGTTGCATTAAAAGAAGAGCTTCGAGCTATTTTGGGTGAACCAGACTCTTTTGGCTTAGAAGATGATCGGTTGCTTACGGTCGTGATGGTGGTTGGTGTCAATGGTTCAGGTAAAACCACAACGATCGGTAAGCTTTCTCACCGCTATCAAGAAGAAGGGCGGAAAGTCATTTTGGCGGCAGCTGATACATTTCGGGCGGCTGCAATTGACCAACTCTTAATTTGGGGAGAACGAGCTGATGTTCCCGTCATTTCAGGACAACCTAACGGTGATCCTGGTGCTGTTGCCTATGATGGCATTCGCGCGGCACGCGCACGGGGATATGACTTATTATTCATTGATACGGCAGGACGTCTTCACACGAAATTTAATTTGATGAAAGAGCTTGAAAAGGTAAAAAGCGTTTGCCAGAAAAGTGTTCATCAGGCTCCACATGAGGTGCTTCTTGTTCTTGATGCACCAACTGGACAAAATGCGCTTTTACAAGCTAAAAATTTCAAAGAATCTGTTGGGGTCACAGGTGTAATTTTGACTAAGCTAGACGGAACTGCGAAAGGTGGCATGGTTTTTGCTATCAATAAAGAACTCGGTGTTCCCGTTCGCTTTATTGGAACTGGTGAAAGTATGCTTGACCTTGCGCCCTTTAATGCAGACGAATTTGTGGACAGCCTGTTCGAATAATTTTATTTTGTGATACCAAGAGCACCTGATTTTTAGACCAATTGAAACTGACAAACAAAAGGAACGTTTTACATGCAGGCATTTAGTGCAAAGTTAGAAAAGCTACAAGATACCGTGACCATATTGCGGAGGCGGCTTTGACCTAGAGGTCAAAGAAGATAAGTTAACGCAATTAGAAATTATTTCAGCGGAACCCGGTTTTTGGGACGATTCTACAAAAGCACAATCTACCATGCGTGAAATCACATCGCTTCGCAATCAAGTTGATGTGTGGAAAAATTTGGCACAGCGTTTAGAAGATACGCTTGAATTAGCGATGATGGAAGATGAATCGCTTATTGAAGATATCCAAAGTGAAACTGAAGCAATTGAAAAGATTGTTGAGAAGCTGGAATTTGAAACACTCTTTTCAGAAAAATATGATAATGAAAACGCCATTTTGGCAATTCATGCTGGGGCCGGAGGTACGGAAGCTCAAGATTGGGCACAAATGCTTGAACGCATGTTTATGCGATGGGCTGAAAGCCAAAAATTAAAAATTGAAATTATTGATTATTCTTCTGGTGATGAAGCCGGGTTGAAAAGTGCAATGGTTTCTTTTAAGGGTGAGTATGCATACGGCCGTTTAAAGTCAGAACGCGGTGTGCATCGACTTGTTCGAATATCACCGTTTGATTCTTCTAATCGACGCCACACATCGTTTGCAAAAGTTGAAGTCTGGCCAGATGTTGCAGAAGAAATTGAAATTGAGATCGATGATAAAGACCTCAGAATAGATCGTTTTCGAGCCAGTGGTGCCGGTGGACAGCATGTTCAAAAGAACGAAACGGCGATTCGTATCACCCATAATCCCACGGGAATCGTTGTCTCCTGTCAAAATCAACGTTCATTGACCCAAAATATGCAAGTGGCTATGAACATTCTCAAATCACAGCTATTTGATCTCGAACGCCGAAAACAAGAAGCAGAAATGGCAAACCTCAAAGGTGAAGATGTCGATGCGGGATGGGGAAGTCAAATTCGTTCATATGTGCTTCACCCATATAAGATGGTAAAAGACCACCGCACTAATTTTGAGGTTGGGAATGCCCAGTCAGTGATTGATGGTAATTTAGATGGATTTATAGAAGCTTATTTGCGTCATACAATTGGTGAAGTAACAACCGGCAGCGAAAGCGAATAAGAATTTCAAGATTTAGTTTCGGAGAAAATAAATGGCAAAGCGTAAAAGTAATCCCCGAAGTAGTAAAACCACTAGAAAATCTGTTACCCGACGTGCAGGAGGCACCCGAGGAGTATCATCAACTCGTCGTGGGAGTGGTACGAAACGGACAAGACCTTCTGTTCGCTCAACCTCTAGAAAATCGAAAGTCAACCGAAATCCGTTGCCAAAAGCACCACCCCGTCGAACATTACCCAAAGCACCCTCAATCCGATCGCAATCTTCCGGTGGAACACGATCTGCGCCAAAGCAAAGTGGTACGCGCTCGATGCCACGTTCCCAATCAATGCCTCAACAAGATAATTTGATGATGGAAGTCAGTCAGCTACGTAGCCAATTTTCTCGACTTGAAGGGGCTGCCCAACTGCCTGATATTTACGATGCCATTGGTGAAATAGACAAACAGCTTATTCAATTGCCTGTCGCTTTGGAAACATTGCGAAACAGGGGATATGTCCATTCTGGTCAAATTGAGGATGAACTAGAAGCTATTGACGACCAATGGGATGATATACGCCCTCGTATTGATACAGCATTGAAAAACCATGTACGACGTTTGGATTCGGAAATGGATCAAGTTGAGCGACGGATCAATTCTTTAGGTAATCGCCTAAATGCATCTGCTGTACGCAATGTTGACATGGCGGTTGACTCTCTTGATAACGAAGTTCAATCTGCTAGAACGGCCGTTTCTGGTTTGTACAGCGGTGTTGACCAGACGCTTGATAAGATTGCTTGGCAAATTCGCCGCCACAATTCCATGTTGGATATTCTTGACGACTCCCAAGCGATTCGAATGAGAGAAGCGGAAGGTCCATTGTTGGTTGTGAATGCAGAGTGGGAAATAGATGGTGAAGATGGCCCTGATGGCATTCTTGTTTTAACCGATCAACGAATGCTATTTGAACAACGCGAAGAAGTTGTGACAAAGAAGCGCTTTGGTTTGTTTAAAGCAGAGTCTGAAATGGTGCAAGAATTAAAATTAGAGATTTCGATTCACGACATCGATGAAGTCGATCATTCTAAAGAGGGTGGTTTCCTCGGTATGGGTAAAGATGATATTTTGAATCTCATTTGTTCTGCCGCTGCGCCCGTTTCAAGAGCGCGGTTTCATTTAGATGGTCAACGGTCTGAAGATTGGGCTTCGATGATTAAGCGGGTGCAAACAGGTGACATTGATAAAGACCGAGCTGATGAGTATTTAGATGAAATCGATGAAGCAGAAGAGACGGCCGCTGCTTTCCCTGAACTCTGTCCTACTTGTTTTGCACCAGTGCCCCCTCAACCAAGAGGGATAACGACTTATGAATGTGAGTTTTGCGGGTTAATTATTGAGCCCAAAGTAGAGGAAGAAGCTGCCGAAGAAGACGAATAACGAGTTTTTGCAAAAAACGGCCGTTTTGATACAATACTCGTTCGGCAATTTTAATGAAACTTTTACGTAAAGCTGTTGACACATTGATAACTGCCTTTATAATTGAAAGAAGTTATGATACTGTTTTGTAAGTAGTCGAGAGCGTTGGCAAATTTTGCCTAACGCTCTCTTTCTGTGTTTCAAAGCACTGTCATTCCCCTGTTGCCGGAAAAATTTATTTGAAGAGTGTATGAAGGGTTGGAGCATCAATTTCCTTGGGAGGTCATTTAGTGGAGACAACAGAATTCCGCTCGTTGCGTATTAGTTTAGCATCCCCAGAGCACATCTTATCATGGTCATATGGTGAGGTCACAAAACCTGAAACCATCAACTATCGTCGTTTACGTCCAGAAAAAGACGGTTTGTTTTGTGAAGCTATTTTTGGTCCTACAAGAGATTATCAATGTTATTGTGGTAAATATAAGAACATTCGTTACAAAGGCATTATTTGTGACAAATGCGGTGTTGAAGTTACTCGGTCATCTGTGCGTCGTGAACGTCTAGGTCACCTCAAACTAGCCGCACCTGTTGCACATGTTTGGTACACACGTCGCGTGCCAAGTCATATGGGCCTATTATTGAATGTTTCACGTCGAAACCTCGATCGTGTTTTATATTTTGCCCAATACGTTATTACTTCCGTTGATGATGAGGCTCGTCAACGGGCGTTAAACCGGTTAGAAGAAGAACTTAAAGAAGCTGAGCTTAAGTTAGAACAAGAGCTTCAAGACAACATTGGCGAAGCAACATCAGGTGGTTCAGGTCAAATTGGCGCTATTGAAGCCAAATTAGCCGAATTAAATGCTACTTTTGATGATCGTTTGGCAGCTATTACAGATGAAGTAATCCGAGAAGCAAAAGCTGCTGAACAAAAAATTGAGAACCTGCGCGATCAAAAAGCAACTGAAGATATCGTCTTGGGTGAAGACGTCATCGTTAATGCCGGTGACATGATCGGTCGCGAACATTCAGTGATGGTTCAAGAAGTTACAACTGAACGTCTCAATGTTGTTCAACAACAATTTGAAGAAGATCAAGAAACTCAAGTTGCCACATTGCAAAAAGAGCTTGAAGAACTACGTTCTGAAAGCGATTCTGTTGGTGATGACTTACGCGATCAGCTTTCAGTTAAACTCAATCGCTTACGTCAACAAGCACAAGTAAATCGTGATCAATTGGAAAGCTTAGAACCCATGACTTTCCTCAATGAAAACGATTATCGTGAGTTCAAAAGCAAATTTGGGAACGTTTTCCGCGCAGATATGGGTGCTGAAGCCCTTTATGAAATCTTGCGCAAAATGGATCTTGATAAATTATCACGTGAATTATGGCGTGAAGTTCGCACGACACGTTCAAAACAAGCTGCAAAACGTGCGACGAAACGTTTGCAAGTGGTTGAATCACTTCGCAAAAGCGGTAATCGTCCAGAATGGATGATTTTGACCGTTTTACCAGTTATTCCTCCTGATCTTCGTCCAATGGTTCAATTGGATGGTGGTCGGTTTGCAACCTCTGACTTAAACGATTTGTATCGTCGAGTTATCAATCGTAACAACCGCCTCAAGCGATTGTTAGAGCTTGGTGCCCCAGACGTTATCGTTCGCAACGAAAAACGTATGCTCCAAGAAGCTGTTGATAGTTTGATTGACAACAGTCAACGCGGTAAGGCGTTAAGTCGTCGTGGCCGTCGTGAATTGAAATCTCTTTCTGATATGTTGAAAGGGAAGAAA
>JANQSK010000790.1 GCA_028284105.1 Anaerolineae bacterium | reverse complement strand
TGTAGAAATTTGCATTTCCAGGTCTGCTTCACAAACAACAAACATGCTCGGTCGAAGCAAAATTGTTCGGAGATCTCGCAAAAAATAATTTCTTATTTCTTCAGATGTTTTCATTAGGGTTCAATAGTTCTCAAGGCTGATTTTTGAAATTTTGATGGCATAAAGAGGATTTCTGAGAGCAAATTAGCCATATTAGTGACTATGTCAGTCCATTTAACCAACGGCCGTTTCTGCTAAATCATCTAGCTCTTTCTTAGAGACACCAAATCGTCGAGACAAATCAAGGAGTAAGCGGTAGTTGCTGCGCTGTTCAAGCTGTTCAGCAAGATCGTTAAAATCCATCTCTTTGGCTTTATGGCTGACTGATTTCCAATTTTGAGGTTTACCTTTGAGGCTCCGCATGACAAGTTCGAGTTGGCACGACAGCTTGTATTCATACGGCAAACGAGGAGCGGATTCTTCATAACGGCCGTATTCTTCCGGCCAAGTCTCTCGAATCACTTTTGCCTGTTCAGGCGTTGCCACTTGGAGGGCGCGACCCATGTGGATCCAAAATAAATCGCCGTGCACAATCATTGATAACGCTACATTCTTGGGATCCATACGCACTCTTATCTTTTGTGATGGGTTGCTGACTGGTCAAAAATAGTTGGCTCTCAGGATGAATACACTGAACAGGCCTCAAAACAAAGAAACATTATACATGAAGACAGGGGCTTTTGGATCACTGAATTCGGTTGAATGAGCAGATTTTCACTGCTGTTTTGCGGGGAATTATGACACTGTATACTTCACGGTTGAAATGCCCACTAAAAGTGAGGTTCAACAAGAATCAGATGAACAATTTGAGACTCAATGACAATCTAAAAGCCACCATTCAAGCCCAACTCGATTCATTCGAACCGATTTCACACCAGAATGATGCCTTGAAGCGTGCCGCTGTGGCGCTCACGCTGGTAAACTGTCAACACAATCCAAAAGTGTATGATATTCCCTATCAAAACGAATGGCAGATGGACGCCGCTTTGGTGCTCACACGTCGGGCCACTAAAATGCGCAAACACGCGGGGCAATGGGCGTTACCGGGAGGGCGAATCGAAGCGGGTGAAACGGCCGTTCAGGCCGCACTGCGTGAAATGGAAGAAGAAGTTGGGGTCTCTTTAGGAGATCAAGATGTGTTGGGGCGACTCGATGACTTTACGACGCGCTCAGGCTATATCATGACGCCCATCGTCATTTGGGGTGGAAACAACATCTCCTTTCAACCCAATCCGGACGAGGTTCATTCCGTTTATCGCATTCCTGTGAATGAATTTATGCGAAAAGACTCCCCCATGTTGGAAAGCATCCCTCAAAGTAATAATCCAGTATTGCTTATGCCGGTGGGTAACAGTTGGATAGCGGCTCCCACCGCAGCTATCATTTATCAATTTAGAGAGCTTTGCATCCTTGGGAAGCACACCCGCGTGGCTCACTTTGAACAACCCCTTTTTGCTTGGAAGTAATTTTTCAACTATGAAGGCAAAGTCTGTCAAAGCCTAACTTTAAAGACAGAGCCTTCGACAGGCTCAGGCGGCTTTTGGGAGAAGATTGTCATTACCGCGAAGGCGTTAATCCATGTAGATGCCCGTCTTCACGGGCATGACAATACAATAAACTCTCTTAAAATTCGAACTCTTCCGCTTCTCCTTCAAATGGTTTGAGAGGAGCTGTTTTGAGTTCAGTATTCCAATTGAGAGCATCAATTTGTGATGCTAAATCTGCTACAGTTGGTCCATCAAAGAAGTCTGCAAGGGAAAGGCCAATCGCGTAATCTTCACGAATCTTTGAAATAATCTGCGTTGCCAACAGGGAGTGCCCACCCAGCTCAAAAAAGTCGGAATGAACACTTACTTTTTCAACTTTGAGAAATGCTGACCAAATTTCCGCGATCTTTTCCTCGGTAGGTGATGTTGGTGGCAAATATTCTGAGGTATCAATGACCGCGTCTAGTGGATTTTGCAGGGTACGTCGATCTAATTTGCCATTGGGCATCAAAGGGAACTGTTCTTGAATCACAAAATTCGAAGGCACCATATAAGCGGGCAGCTTTGATTGGATATATTGGCGCATAACGGCCGTTTTTAGACTACGCACGCCATCTTCAAGCAATATGTAGGCAATAAGCCGCTTGTCATCATTGCCCAAATCAACGGCCGTCACAACCGCATCACGCACGTC
>JANQSK010000780.1 GCA_028284105.1 Anaerolineae bacterium | reverse complement strand
GCCTCAATCGCTCGATTTGGCAAGCCAATTTTTCAAAATAGATCCCCCAACCCCTGATAAAAAGGATGGCTCTGATGAAAACACTTGATCAAACTGCAGAAGCCATTCGCGCTCAAATGGAGCAAATCAACGGCGCACGGGATACAGCATATCAACGCTCACGTAAACTAATTGCAGTCTGTGCAAAATCAATACGGGCCATTCATCGTGAAGAGTGGGAAACGGCCGAATCCCTTATCCAGGAAGCAACCGAAGCAGGGAAAGAGATGGTACAAGATGTCGCCGACTATCCAAATCTCTACTATGCTGGCTATACGCAAGATGCCCTCAAAGAGATGGTTGAAGCACATCTCACCTATGCTCTTGTTCGCGATTTGCCCTTACCAAAGCCAGAAGAACTTGGTGTTGAAAATAGCACATGGCTTAATGGTCTTGCAGAAGCAGCCACAGAGCTTCGTCGTCGCATTTTAGACATTATCCGACATGGGTACAACAACGAAGCAGAACGCTTGCTTGACCACATGGATCAAATTTACAGCACGCTTGTCACAATCGATTTTAGTGATGCCATTACGGGCGGATTGCGCCGCCGAACTGACACCGTCCGCGCCGTTTTAGAACGTACACGAGGAGATGTAACAACCAGCATTCGCCAAACAGAATTGGAAAAAGCGCTTAAGAATTTAGAATCAAAATTGGGTACAAATCAGTAACTTTCAGGGCCATTTTGCGTAAAGATTATTAGGTCTTGTTAACTGATTACACAGGAGATTTCAATGTATTGCCCAGTTTGTGATTCATCACCCCTTATCCCTAAAAAGCTTGAAGATAACCTCTCTTCCCAGACTTGTTTAAAGTGTCATGGCGATTGGATTACGGCTAAAGATTATTGGGGATGGCTTGAAGCGCACGGCAATCCATCTGAACAAGTGGCATCCGAGGCGCCATTACCGATTGAATCTGAGGTTAAGGCACGGATTTGCCCAGAAGACGGCCGTATATTGCGCCGATTTCAAATTTTCCCAAACGCCCCATTTTATTTAGAGCGCTGTTCGACCTGCCTTGGCGTTTGGTTTGATGCCAAAGAGTGGGAGGCTCTCAAGGAGCGTGAGCTTCACGATGAGGTCCATCTTTTGTTTGGTAAGCTGTGGCAAGAAGCCCGACTATCACAAGAAGCACGAGAGCGCTTTGAAAATATGTACCTCGATCGATTTGGTGATGCGGATTACGGCCGTATTCAAGAGATTCGTCAATGGCTTGATCAACATTCAAACGGGACAGCTCTTCTTGCTTACCTCACCGATCCCGATCCTTATCAGCACTAATAACCACCATCCCTAAAAATGCATGCGTGAATTGGCTATCAACAGCGAATACACCACATCTTTAGGGGTGTTTTACAATCCTCATGTGGCCAAAATCAGTCATTCGAACAATCAAAGAGAGCGCAAACTTAGCCCAACAATTAATTAGGGAACTCTACGACAAAGATCCTCGGCATGAAACATTCGATCAAGCCGGTATTCTAACAGGTCAAGAAACTGTTGAAGATTATCTAAGCCATGGTGAATGGGGCCTTGCGCTTCAGCATTGTCTGTACATGATTCATGAATCAGATATCCCTTTTCCACAGGACCAGATAGAGAAACTCCATCTCATTGCCACAACATACAATATAAGAAATCATTATTCACAAGAGAATCAAGATAATCGTTTTCTATAATCAAAAAAAATTTCGAACGCAAAACGTCTTTTACTTCCCTCCCTATTATTATCGCCATAATATCCCGAGTCTCTCAGCCTGTTGCTTCACTTCCCGATAAGAATATTGAGACTTTTTAGCATTACTAAGCGCATTTAACCGCAATTTTGATGTCGCTAACATTCGAATATCATGCAGCGAATTCGTAAATACAAATTTACGAGAAATCCATGAGATGGCGTCAGCTTCAGGCTTCCATGCATTGCTATAGCGAACAGCAGCCTGATATAAATCAGCAGGATAATCCCTCTTGATTTCCCGATCTAACCAGATAGCTGACTCCATAGCCGCATTTATCCCTTGCCCGATGGGTGAAAAAGGGGCCCCCGCATCACCCAACAGCACGGCTTTACCCCCATATAATTGAGAACAAGAGAGCATGCGCCCAATGTGGAAACATTTGCGTGAAACAAATGAAGATAATGAGTCATTTGAGACACGCTTTAACACTTCAGGCGCTCTCTTTTCAAAAAGCCGACGTGCTTCTTGAACGCTGGCAAAGGTTTGTTCAAAGTTTGTCCCCACCACGCAAAACCATCGCACAGAGCCATCATTTTGACCACTATCGACTGCTCCTGCAATACAAAATGGATTATTCGACAAAATATATAAATACCTTTTATCAAAATCGGCCGTATTTTGGTCAAGCTCTAGCATGGTGGCATAGTTTGGGATTTCATCATATTGAGTTGAAAATTCAGGAAGCTGATACTCCATCTCATGGCGAACGACTGAGCCCCCACCATCTGCCCCAATGATTAAATCAAAATTTTTTGTGCACTCTTCCCCGGATTGGGTGAATGTGATATTGCCTTCAATGACATTAACGGCCGTTATCAAGCAATTAAATTGAAAATCAATCCACTCAGCATATTTCGTTTCCGCTTCACAGAGCAATGCCCGCATAATATCTCCTCGCGAACCCGTCCAACCTGGTTCATCCCAAGGCTCAACATGATTGATAAGCGTTGTTTTAATCCCCTTAAATGGAATCAACATGCGATCAAACACGTCACAAGCATTGATGTATTGCAGTGCTTTTAACCCATGCCCCGTCACATCAATGGAATAGGAACGATCAGGATTGAATCGAGGTGCCAATTCGGGATGTTGGTCTCGATCATAAACTGTTGTGTAAATCCCTTTCCGAGCTAAAGCGATTGCCATCACGACACCAGCAGGCCCTGCTCCAACAATGGCTATTCGACTGTTTTGATTGTTCTTCATTTTAAAAATCCTTGTTTTTTTTGCTTCTTGCAAATTCAAATCTATTTTTGTATTATATTGACACGACACGTGTCGTGTCAATAACTAGATCGAATTTACCACCACCAAGAAAGGATATTTAAGATGAAATTAACCAAAGGAACTGCACACAACAATCATTTTGATAAAGAGATTTTTACGTTTACAAAGTTAGGGGATGAATCAAACGGCCAATTTATGGAAATGGAAATCACGCTTGAACCTGGAGGAACTGCCGGCATTGATGCCCTGTTTCACCGCCACCCAAAAGCATCTGAAATCTTTTCAGTTACTCAAGGAAAAATCAAAGTCTTTAAAGAAACAGAAGCACAAGAATATCAAGTAGGCGAGTCGGTCACCGTTCCACCAAACACCCCCCACTACTTTAAAAATGCTAACAACGGTGTCTCAAAAGTAACGGTGCGATTTGAACCAGCACTTCAATATGATGAATTTTTTGCTAATTTTGCAGCTTGGCGAGAAGAACATCCAGAATGGTTTGGATCAGACGGATCAATGCCATTATTTCTTTCAGCAAAGCTTGCAGCAAGCTATCCCGATCATATGTATTTAAACAATGTGCCAATTGCTTTACAAAAATTGGCAATGAGTGTTGTTTACAACATTGGAAGGCTTTTCCATCGAAACGCTTTTATGTTCCGCTATCAATAGCTTATTCAAAGAGAAGTAAGCGATCAAACGGTATCTGATGGGTAAAATGGCTTACTTCTCTATAATAGTCTCATGCAAACTGACCGTTTTGAAAAACAACGCCTTGCGACGCGACAAAGCATCCAGCAAACCTTTATCAAAATGCTCCAAACCCGCGATTTTGACAGCATTACCGTACGGGAAATTGCAGAGGAAGCAGGAATCGGTTTTAAAACGTTTTATAGACACTATCCAGACAAAGCCGCTTTGACACAAGCAATCATGGCTGGTTTTGTTGAGGATATTTCAAAAGTCATCTCCCCTCCCTCCACTTTGGAAGTAGCTGTCGCCAATTTACGCATCATTCTGAACTACGTGCAAGACAATGCGAGAGCCGTTCGAGCCATTGGTCAAATGCCAAATCGGGAAGATCTAGCCAAGCCAATCATCCAATTTGCTTTGGCTGAAGGGGTAAAGATTCAATCAGAGGGCGACAACTCATTCGACAGCAATACATCCCATAACAAGCTGATTTCTCATCATTTTGTACACTCACAATTAGGCCTGTTTTTTTGGTGGGTTATGAATGATTTAGACCCACCCGTAGATAATATGGTTGAATTAATGAGCCAATTGATCATCAAACCCATCTGGGAACTATAAAAAACATTGTCCTTATTCGCCTCAGTTGAGGGCATCATATCGATTGAAAATGAGACCACTGCCCAACGATATCGACCTCCAGGCCATTCAAACCAATTTCCATCAGGTCATTTTGGGAAGAGTGGCGGACCTCATACAAAAGCATCAAGTCGATCTCCCAACCTTATCATTCCCACTTAATAGCAAAAATGAAAAGCTTTGGTTTCCTATACCTGGCATGTATGGAGGATTCAGCTACTGGTTTGAACAGGAAGATAAAGTTATCAAGTTGATCTGTGAAAGCTGGAGTCGTGTTGTTGGGGGCTCTGGCCAGAGGCATGAAATCACAGAAGATAATTTTCAACTCGTAGATGAAAGGTTTGTATAAATAAAAGGAAGAAAACATGATGACAAATACAGAAATTTGTGAAACTTTGTTTAAAGCGTTTGCTCAAGGGGATTTTGAGATGGTGCGAAAAGTTTGTTCACCTGATTTGCAAGCCCACCAAAACAATGGGCCCGCTATGGATTTGAACACGCTGTTAGGCTTTACGGCTGCGGTGTTAGGAGTAGTTAAAAATTTTCGATACGAAGAAGCAATTCGTTCCAGTACGGCTTCTGGCTTTGTTGAGGAACATCTCGTGCGCGGAACCTTACCAGATGGAAGTGAGCTCAATCTCTCGGCGTGTGTTGTTGGAGAAGTTGTGGAAGGGCAGATTACTCAGCTACGAGAATATGTTGATTCTGCTGCTGCACAAGGATTGATATCTGCCCTATCTTAAAATTTTTAGTCTTGAATCATAATGGGCAAGCTCAGCTTGATATCAGAAGGTGTTAAATTTATTGTGTCAAAAAATAACGTTGTCGCCCCATCAACGGCCGATACCGTTATAAAATAATCCTCATAATTATTTAAGTTAGTCAATGTATATGAACGCGTATTACGTGCTAAGCCAGTAATTGGTGAAGGTGGCGTACCTGGGGTTCCCACATAAGTTATGGTCCAAGTTGCGCTACTGGACAGATTTGTATTTACCGTCCAATTCAAAGCAATTGTTTCATCATCAACTGAGCCAGTAACAAAGACAGATGCCTGAAACTCCACAGCACCGATATCTGGAATAAATCTCGGGTTGCCCAGGATATCTTCACTGCTTGTATTACTACTCCCCGCATCAATAGCAATGCTGTTTGCTCCTGGTGTGCCATAACGGTTAACCATATCGATAAAAACTTCTTCGATCGTGCTAGAACCATCATTAAACAAGGTACCATTCCAGCGCGGAATCGTTAAGGTGCTTTGGTTTGCCAAAATGGGATTAGCGACTATGCCATTTGAATCATCTGTATAGTTGATCAGTTCATTGGGGTCGGTTGGAACGGCCGTTCCGCCATTCCAGTACAGGTTATTATCGATTGTGAAGCTTGTCGTTTCTCCCATCGGCGTATCAGAAAAATCATTACTGCCACCCCCATTCGAGCCCATCGTCCCTGATGCATCAGACCAAATATTGTTGAAAAAGCGAATATTTTGATTGGCTGGATTGCTACCCTCTTGATTGAGTCGCATCGCATATGCTAAGGAAGGCAAATCTCCGACCACTGTATTGTGTCTGAAGGTGATGTTTTGCCCCCCTTTCACACCGAAGGCCGCCCGCATTACATTACTGCTGTTCCCGAGCATTAAATTATTTTCAACCAAGACATTACGAGCCTCAAAGAAAGGCATTCCATCTTCACCAACCAGCACAAAGTTGGATCCCGTTGATCCAGCCCAATTAAAAAAGATATTCCGGCGGACCGTGATGTCATCATTTCCGGTATAAATATCATCAGATCCATTGCTGTCTTTAATCACAATAAAGCTACCGGTATCGTTATTATTCGTTCGCCCACTTCCCTCAAAATCATTAAAAAAGAGATTATCTTGAATGGTGACCCCTTCGACGCTGTTGACATCAATATGCTCATCACTACCCGATTGGTTGTAAAACATATTGCCTTCAACAAGGATGTCATGGGCTGCATTATTAATTTTGAGCAGGTCGTTATCATAGCTGTCATGGAAGATGTTGTTTCGGAA
>JANQSK010000774.1 GCA_028284105.1 Anaerolineae bacterium | reverse complement strand
GGTGGCATGATTCCACTGCCTAACGATTATTGGCCTCGAATGACAGAAGTTCTCAAACAACATGGTATTCTTTTTGTGGCAGATGAAGTTGTAACAGCTTTTGGGCGTGCTGGAGCGTGGTTTACCTCAAATGATTATGGCCTTCAACCAGATATGATTGTATTAGCAAAAGGCATTGCAAGCGGCTATATGCCAATTGCGGCTTTGCTTATAGACAAGGGGGTTGCTGATGCCGTTAATGGTCTTGGTCCTGGTAGCTCGTATGCGGGGCATGCTGTCGGGAGTGCCGTTGCATTGGCCAATATGGCAATTATCGAACGAGAGAATTTGTTGAAAAACAGCCATGAGCGAGGGATGCAATTCCTTAAAGAGCTAGCCCAATTATCTGATCACCCACTTGTAGGGAACATTCGAGGACGAGGGCTGATGCTTGGTATTGAATTAGTAACAAATAAGGAGAGCCGTCAGCCTCTTGTTAATGTGGCGCCACAATTAAACAAAGCGCTCCCACGCTATATTCGGCAAAAGCATGGCGTCCTGCTGACTGTCCGGGGTGGAGCAATCGTTATTACACCACCGCTGGTTATCACGAAAGAGGAAGTCAGTGTTATTTGTGATGCAGTAATTGATGCCATCAATCAAATTGATCTGAACAAATACACACTTCCAACTTTGTAGATTTAAGGTGAAAATTTAAGCTGCCAACTTCTCAAGCTCTACAAATAAAGCTTCTGGTTCTTCCCAATTGATCATATGTCCACATCCTGGCACTTTGACAACGGTCGAGTTTGGGATGTTAGCATGCATATCGTCTGTATGGAATGCGGGAGTGGTGTGATCTTTTGTACCTACAATAATTGTACAGGGAAGTGAAATATTTTTGATGTCGGGATAATAATTTTCATCCCCTAAGGCGCTGATGATGGGGACAAGCGCTTTGTGGTCTTGTTCACGGAATACCTCAACAAAAGCAGTCGCCATTGACTCTTCGAATTTATCACCCATGAGGGACTTGGCAAATGCATTTCCAATCATTTTGTACTTGATGAGACTGACCAGAATCCCTGACTTGATCATTGGAATTTGAAGTCGATTTTGAAAGTTATCTCGATTGACATCACCAGCAAAAGTTGCAATTAATAGGCACCCTTTTAATCTTTTAGCTGCGACTTCTGGATAATTCAAAAGAAACTTTTGCGCCAAAAATCCACCCATAGAGTGGCCACCCAAGATACCATTTTTTACATCATAGGTTTCTAAGACAGCTTTGTAATCCGATGCCATCGAGTTTGAACTGATGCCGTCGGAGCCAATCGTTGAGTTTCCATGCCCTCTTTGGTCAAAAACGATTAGTCGGTATTTATCATCATCAAGCATTTTAGAAAGAATATTCCATTCAAGAGCACTTGCTCCATAGCCATGAGCGAGAACAATGTCTTGAGGCCCATTTCCTTTTGAAATCGTACTGATTTGAGTACCATCTTCTCTTGTAATGATTAATGATTCACCTGCAACGGGTGTGTGTAACTCTTCTATCGTATACATGCCTTCACCATCCTTTTCTTTTACCTATCGCCATTTCGGATCCCTGCTCACTGCCAAATGCCAGCTCGCCAACAGGAGCACGACTCACACCCCAAATTCCCCAAATGATAGCTGGAACGATTGAAAACACGGCCGTTGCTACCAACAATCCCGCAATCGACAAGCCAATATCCAGCACATAGCCAGCCAACCCAGCGGCAATGGCACTAAACAACGTATGTAAAGCAAACTCAACCGAAAAGACGCGACCCCGCATTTCGTTAGGGAGTAAGGTCATTAATAGTTGGGACGACATCACCCATAAATTGCCGCTTCCAAATCCAATAAGCACCCAAGCAAATAGAATGACAGGAAAATTGAAAAGTGTTGAAGCGATTGCCAATCCCACTGCATCAATTAAATAACAGGTAATTATAAATCGGCGAATCTTTTTTAAATCATCCCCAACAATATACCGACCAACCACAGGACCTAGTGCAGCCCCTATACCTTGGAATGCAAACATGAGGCCAAGGCTAATTGAGCCACCCTCCCCAATCACAAAAAGGTCCTCTGCGATGCTTACCTGAATCACTTGAATGCCCGCCCACGTCGTCACTGTCAAAAAGGATTTGTGGAGAGCAATCAGCAAAATGTCAGACTTTTGGCGTAAATAGCGCAAGCCATCTATATAAGATTGCATGGCTGCAGAAACACTTTGATCGCTTTCAGCATCAACATCATGTGAATAGGTGACCATCAGCAAAAAGACAATTGATAACAAAAAGGTGATGCCATCAATTGTAAAAGCGGTGTAGATGCCAAAAATTCCGGAAACCAAGCCACCTACAGCTGCGCCCAGCGTCAGCATGACAGACCACGTGATGGTGCCCAACACATTGGCTGTGCCAAGCTCTTCTTCTGAAACAAGGTCGGGAAGAAGGGCATTATAAGTTGGGTTGAAGAATCCACTGATTCCTAATTGAATGAATGTTAGGGCATAAATAAGCCAAACATGTTCAGGTTCCCGAACAAGTAAGAAAGCAAAGGCGGTCATTGAGCGAACGATGTCAGAAAAAATGAGGATCGTTTTGCGATTGTAACGATCGGCAACGACGCCAGCCACCGGACTGACCAAAAAAGGGGCCAGCATGCGAGCGACAAAAAGTGCACCAACCGCTAAACCTGACTCAGTCAACTGGGCAATAAGGGCCGCTGAGGCAATCAGGTTGAACCAATCTCCGAACATGCTGATGATTTGCCCAAACCATAAGTTTCGGAAGTTTTTGTTTTGGCGAATAAGTTGGCTGTAGCCGACCATGAAGTGGGTTCCTTTTGTAACGCGTAGTTATACTCGTTAATAGAGTTTTGGGGAAGCCGGGCCATGAGAAACGGCCGTTTTCCGATATACTAGAATTCAAAAGGAGCAATATCATGAACGAACAAATGAAAGCTATCTATGCAGCTCGTGATTTGATTCAGACAAAGACTAACCTAGTTCCCGAAATTGCCATTGTGTTGGGTTCTGGTTTAGGTGGGTTGGCAGATGATGTGCAAGTAGACGTGTCTATTCCATACAATGAAATCCCCGGCTTTGCCCAATCCACTGTTCAAGGGCATGCGGGTGAGCTCATTCTAGGCACGTTGGCAGACAAAAATGTCGTCATGATGAAGGGGCGCTTACACTATTATGAAGGCCATCCCATGTCGGACATCATCTTTCCGATTCGGGTGATGCAGGTACTTGGTGCCAAAATGCTGGTGGTCACCAATGCCGCTGGAGGGCTAAATCCTGATTTTAAGCCGGGTAATATTAT
>JANQSK010000701.1 GCA_028284105.1 Anaerolineae bacterium | reverse complement strand
ATTGCTGACCAACTGGCAAATCCAAACTGCCGTTTGTTAACGATTTTGGGGGCAGGTGGGATGGGAAAAACGCGATTGGCCATTGAGGTAGGGGAGAGGCATGCCTCATCCCTACAGTTTACCGATGGGGTGATCTATGTTTCGCTGGCCCCAATAAGTGCGTCAATTTCTGACGAACAGGTCAATCCTGTTGTAGGTGCGCTTGCTGATGCGCTGGGGGTTTCGTTTCACGGTGAGGACACACCAGAAAGGCAACTCTTTGCTTATCTGCGGCAGAAAGAAATGCTGATTGTTTATGATAATTTTGAGCATTTGCTGGAAACGGCCGTATTTCTCTCTGATCTTCTCAGCTATGCCCCCGACATCAAACTTCTCGTCACCTCCAGAGAGCGGTTGAACTTACAGGAGGAATGGCTTTATGCATTGCAAGGGTTATCAACGCCAGCTTTAGATGTGGAATCATCTGATGCGGTGCAATTTTTTATCGAACGAGCCAAACAAGTCCAACCTTCATTTGATAGCGAGATTGAACTGGCAGGAATCCAGCGCATCTGTCAGCTGGTGTCTGGAATGCCGTTGGGCATTGAGTTATCAGCGTCGTGGGTTTTGCAACTAAGCTGTGATGAGATTGCAGAGGAGATTGAGCAAGAGCTTGATTTTCTCACGACCGAAATTCGCAATGTGCCCGATCGCCACCGCAGTGTTCGTGCGGTTTGGGATTATTCATGGGAGAAACTCACGGAAAAAGAGCGGGCTGCTTTACGGAAGATTTCTGTTTTTCGGGGTGGCTTTGAACGGAAGGCTGCGAAGGAAGTGGCTGGTGCCTCACTGCCAATGTTGGCAAAGTTGGTCAGTAAGTCGCTATTATCTGTGGGGGAAAACGGCCGTTATCAAATTCACGAACTCCTGCGCCAATTCGCCGCCGAAAAGTTGGACAGTGCCCCTAATCAATTGATAAACGTTCAAAATGAACATTGCCGATTTTATCTATCCTTTGTTGATAACCAGTGGCCCTTGAGAGGTGCAGAACGAGAATCAAAACTTGAGCCAGTTTATAGCGAAATCGATAATATCAGAAAGGCCATTGACCATGGTGTTAGAAATTCGATACATCAGTTTAGTACCTATACATGGGTGAGCTTGATTTCTATTTATGATGCCCGTGCTTGGCATATTGAGGGTTTGCAAACGATGGAGGCGATCGCCTCTATGCTGCATCAGCCCTGTTTATCTGAAAAAGTTGATAAATCTCCTTCAATTGGTCGTGTCTGTGTTAAGTGGGCTTGTTTCCAAATGGGTTGGGCATATTATCTAGGTCGTATGGGGAAAGCTCACGAAGCAGAGGAGCCTGCAAAGCAAGCGCTTAACATTTTATCTGGGACAGACTCAGATATTCAGGTGCTAAGAGCCCATTGTCTCTGGTTACTAGGTTGGGTTTATTGGTGGCAGGGAAAATATTCGCAGTCTGAGCCCTTCTATGAAGAAAGCGTAGCGTGGATACGTGAAAACAATAATTCTATTTTTTCATATATTTTGCCGAACTATGCTGAGATGCTAATTCTTGTTGGAAATTATGCAAAAGCTGAACTGGTCTTTAGCGAATTTCAAGTGATGGCACGTGCACAAACCTTTGATGAAACGGCCGCTTATCTAATGAATTTGGGCTTTTTGAATCAGTATCAGGGCAATTATGAAGAAGCACACCAATTTTTTGAACTGTCACTAGAGCGCTTGAACAAGGAAGTGTGGCCAACAGGGGAGGCTCGACTGCTTTTAGCGTTAGGCGGGTTAGCCCGATTACAGGGAAACTATAGCTTGGCGCGTGACTATTTACAGCAAGGGATCATTTTGGCAGATGAGTTCAATACACCAGCCTATGCAGCAAGGGGGCATTGGTCTTTAGGTGAGCTTGCGGTGGAGCAGGGTGAATTTCAAGCTGCAAAATCTCACTTCTTGAATCATGAGTTTGTGGTAGGTTTTTCAACAGGCGGACCTGGCTGGGCGCACTTAGGTTTACGTGAACTGGCAGAAGCCAAACTCGCATTTCATAAAAGAGTACAGCAAATGGTGGATAGTGGCAGTAAACCCATTGGGCTTCATGCAATCGTCGGAATTGCGCATCTCAAGGCTCGTGCAGAGGATTTCACAGAGGCTATAGCCCTATTGACCTTGGTCAAAAATCATCCATCGACGACTTTTGAGGCCAGAGAGAAAGCAGAGGAGCTGTTCGATGAATTGGCTGCTGAATTGCCAGAAGCTGTTGTGGTTAATGCAGAGGTGCGAGGAAAAGCATTGGATTTAATGGAAACGGCCGAATCTTTACTCGCCGAAAAGGAAACATCGTGACTGAAATCACTTCCTTCGGTGAATGGATTCAGCAACGGCGCAATCAGTTGCGCTATACGCGTAATGGGTTGGCCGAGCTGGTACTCTGTTCCCCTGTGACCATAAAAAAGATCGAGCGAGATGAAAGACGTCCATCTCCTCAGATTGCTAAACTGCTTGCCCAACACCTACAAATACCTCAATCTGAACATGAAAACTTTATGGCGCGGGCACGGGGTGAGTTTGTTCCCAGCTTTTCATCACCAGCCGAATTATCATGGAAAGCAATGCAGAAAGATAACTTGCCTGAGCAAGTGACACCCTTTGTTGGTCGTAAAAGTGAATTCGCCTTTCTCAATGATATGTTCTTTGTCAAAGGCAACCGTTTGGTCACTCTTGTTGGTGCGGGTGGTATGGGCAAAACTCGATTGGCATTAGCTTGGGCAGAACAACAAGTGGCAGACAATCATTTTATGGATGGCGTTTATTTTGTCTCTTTGGCACCGCTTAGCGCAGTTGACCACATTATTCCCACATTGGCTGAAGCAATTAACTTTCATGGGTTTGCAATGCACATTGTTGATTCCTGTGTCCAATAACGCGCTCAATGTTTCAGGCGACAACAGTTCGTCGAGTGTGTTAAAAAGATAGTGTTTCATTTGCTCATCCTCATCGTATCAAGCGGGTTCATCTGATACTTTAACGATCAGTTTCCCTTTATTGGAGCCATCAAACAGCTTGGTCACGGCCGTGTTTGCCTGTTCTAGACCATCCACAATATCAACACGATATTGGATTTTTTCTTCAAACAACCATTGGGCTAAAGCGGTTATCGCTTCTTCTGCTCGAGGCAAGTAATCAAGAA
>JANQSK010000814.1 GCA_028284105.1 Anaerolineae bacterium | reverse complement strand
TTCGACATCGATCCCCAGCACTTTTCGTGCGCCATGCTTTTTAACCAACAATATATCGATTCCACCAATACCGCTGCCAATGTCAAGGATTGTTTTGTCTTTTAAATCGATTCCATCTAAAATGGCCGCAACCTCTTCGGAACCTCCGGGAGATAAAAAGCCTTCCCCCCACATCCACTCTAAACCGGCAACAAATTGATCATCATATTCATGATGCTCACCACTCATCGTTTCCTCCTGCTGCAAGGCTCTAAAACCAAAAACACCTTCAATGAAGGTGTTTTTTAATCAATGATTCAATTGAATCTATTATCCTTATTAACTGGTGTTACGCACAAGGCTTGTCATTTCGAAGAAAGGGGGAAAAACAAAACAATCGTCAAAAACACTCATAGCGTGGAGAAATCGCTGCAGCTTTGTGGAATGCAACATTCAATTGACAAGCAAAAAACAGACATTCGTTTGCCTGACAACCCATCTCTCTGCTCAGGTCACAGCGATTTCTCAACTTCGCGAGTCATGTTCTTTCATTGAAAGGGGCTTCATTCGCTCTGTTCGAAATGACAATCAGTATGAGATACGAAACGCCAGTTATTAATTTAATTTTGGCTTATCGCTTGAGAAGGTTTTCGGCATGACCATTTGCACTAATGAGGGATTCAACGGCCGTTTTCTCCACAACGGGTAAATCTCCCAAAATGCTGTACTTCATCGCCGCCATGCCGGTTCCCCAAAGCAAACCCGTTTTGACGCGCTCCTCATGCGGCTCATCAGATTGCAGATAGCCATACAAAAAGCCAGCGTTGAACGCATCACCAGCTCCTAAGCGGCCCACTTGGTCAACAGGGAACGCACTTTGTTTGAGAGGGGGCATATTGGGAACCATCCCAATGGCACCTGCGCTACCGAGCGTTAATACAATAATTTGGGTAGGGAAGAGATCTGTTAATCTTTTAATGATCGCTTCAGGGCCATCCAAATCATACAGTTCAAAAAAGGTGATTGCATCTCGTATCGGCATAAAAATGATGGTCGATCGAGACAAAAACGGCTCACAAGCTTCCCGAGCCTCTTCTTCTGTCCACAAATTAGCGCGATAATTTAGGTCGAAGCTGGTAGTCCAATTGGCAGATTCCGCCAAAAAGAGCAAATGATTGACAGTTTGGCGACATGTCTCACTTAATGCCAGAGAAATTCCAGAAAAATGGAGATGTTTCGGCTTTTCACTTTCAAATAACGCTGGTGAAATATCGTTGGGGGTGAGCTCTGAAAAGACTGAATGTTGACGATCATAAAAGACCCGACTGCCGCGAGGGCGTTGCCCCTCTTCATAAAAGTAAAGCCCCATACGGCCGTTTTCTTTCCAAACCACAGGTGATGTATCAACACCGTAACGGCGCAGAATGCCATCAGTCATGCGACCTAGCGGGTTTTCAGGCAGTCCAGATAGCCACGCTGTCTTAATACCGAGTCGTGCTAAACCAACGGCCGTATTCGACTCACTGCCACCAATTTCGACATCAAACGTCGTTGTTTGTTCAATTTGTTGGAGATTTGGGGGTGTTAAACGAACCATCGTTTCCCCAAATGTCAATACTTCAAAAGAAGACATGTCCTCTAAGCCCTCGTTATTATCTCACTTCTTTTATACCATAAACATGAACTTTGCCATCAGATGTCCCAAATAGCAGATGATGTCCATCTGGTGAAAATATAAAAGAAGTGACAAATTGTTCCGAAATTTCAAAAATTTGCTCTCCCGAGCTTGCTGACCATAGTTTGATCCCATCTACTCCTGCTGTCGCGATAAGTGTTCCATCTGGTGAGAAAATGACCTGGGTAAAGCCATCTGGATGTGCGATGACATCAAACAAGAAATTAAGATCATCGTAATTATCAAAATCATAAGAGTAAACTGCGATAAAGCCTTCAAGAAATGATAATGCAATTGAGTTAGTATCAGGGTAAATTGCAACATCAATTACTTCTTCTAAATTTTGGTTAAACGGCCTTGCAAAAGATCGCTCAATTTCTCGACCCACAAATAGAGATGCTTCCTGTCCTTCATCTTCAATTTGTGCAAAATATTGCCCGTCATACGAAAACACTGTTTGGGAATAGCAAGCATTTGTATTGTAATTTTGTTCATTACTTTCAATTTGTTGCAGTCCATCTTGAATATCAAAATAGACCCATTTTGCAAGCCCGCCCATCAGAACAGCATCATTTGTTGGAGCAAATGCAGCACTACACAAAGTCGAAAGTCCGTATCCAGAAAGGCCAAACTCTTCAATGCCTTGGTTAGATGATTCTACAGTCCAAGCAAAAAATTGGTTATTTATCACGGCATAAAGCGCAGTATTATCATTATTAATCCGAACCGCATGGACTTGTCCTTCAGTTGCCTCTAACGGTGGAAGTAATGGGGTTGTATTCTCTAAGTCCCAAAGGTAAACAACAGAAGGGCCGCTTCCCTCAACATATCGGCTGCCTGCTATAACATATCTTGGCCCATCGCCGACTTGAGAGATGGCAAGCGCTTGAGGGGAAAATGGCAGGTTATTACTATCTTGTAAAATCGTTATTTCTTCTAATTCAGAATTGTCGAGTTCAGTTAATGTGATAAACGGCCGTGTTGGGTACTCATCCTCATTATCTAAACGGCCGTCTCGATCTGTATCTGGATTATTTGGGTCTGTGCCCAAGGCTATTTCTTCATCAAAAGTAAGACCATCATTGTCAATGTCGCCAGCCCCAACCGCAATAGCAGTTGCGGTTGCAGCAATACCGGTATTTTCAGCCACTTCCTCATCCAATCCGTCAATAACAGTTTGCAGTTCATTAATATCATCTTGTAGTTCAACAATGCGAACGTTGGCAGCTTCAGCCGTATTTTTAGCCACAATTGCCTCGTCAGCATCTCTTGCAGATTGTGTGCTAGCAGCATTCGCAATCGATGCATCATTAGCAGATCTTGTGTTTGCGGCTTGTGCTGTCGCCTCACTGTTTCGTGCGTCAAATTCATTTTGAGCAGATTGGGTGCTGGCAGCATTGGCTGCTGCCTCATTCTGAGCTGAAATTTGAATTTGATCTGCCAAATCATTCCGCTGATTGTTGAAAACAATGAGCGCTGTTACTAAGCTTGCAATGATAAACAAAGCAACACCTAAACCAATTCGCCGAATCAAATTTTCTCGGTGACGTTGAGATTCTTCAACCGCCTGGCTTTCTCGTAGAAACTCCCGTTCTAACTCATTGAGTTCATCATCATGCGACTTCGCCCACTGAATGGCTTGCTCTAATCTTGCACCACGATACAGCTCCCCTTTGTCTCGATTCAGCTCTTCCCAAGATTGTACGGCTTCTGTTAAATGCCGATGCAAGCGTAGGCCTGTTCGGTCGCGATTTAGCCAGTTTCGTAAAGTGGGCCATTCACGAATCAATGCTTCATGGGCTACTTCTGCGGTTTCCTCGTCGGTTGTTACTAATCGTGCATCAGACAAAACTTGAAGCACTTTATGGGTTTCTTGAGCCACATCATCTGCTGGAAGTAGCTCACTAATTAATGCCCGACGCCGTGTATCCTGAGTACCTTCACCCAGCTCAGTTAGACGTAAAAATATACTACGCGCAATCACCTGTTCTTCTTTGGAAAGCTGTTGTTGGAAGACTGTTTCAGCCGTTTTTGCAATTGCCCCATGAACCCCACCGGCGTCGTTATAGCCGCTAAAAGTCAACAGATTATCTTCGCGTCTTCGCCATGTTTCGAGTAAGGCATGTGATAACAATGGGAGTGCACCTGGCTCAGGTGAATCACCTGTATTGGCCCCTAAATCTCGAAGTAAAAGATCAACCAGCCCATCTTCATATTGAAGATGATTTTGACGAGCAGGTTCTTCGATAGCACGACGCAGCTCGTCACTGTTCATCGCCCCAATGAATCGCTGGTGATTTTCAAGGAGCGCTCTCAATGCAGGATATTGGGCGCAATGGTGATAAAAATCAGCACGAAGCGCAATAACGATGGTGGTTGGACCATCACGCTGGCTATCAACGGCCGTTACCAAATTATCTAAAAAAGCCTGTCGCTGAGATTCGCTGCGACACACTGTGAATAGCTCTTCAAACTGGTCAATCACCAATAAAAGC
>JANQSK010000680.1 GCA_028284105.1 Anaerolineae bacterium | reverse complement strand
ATTGGGTAATTGTTAAACAATGGGGACAGGCTGGGCGAGGGGGGGTCCATGTCTTTTCACAGGAATTGCAGCGAGTCGCAAGAAAACGGCCGTTTTCTAATTCCAAGAAAAAGCGAGAATACTTGCCCAAACTGTGCTTATAATTTTGAGTCCACTCCAGCCCAATCACTTCAATCTCACGAAAATCAGCCCAGGGATCATCAGGAGTCTGTTCAATGGTCAATTGCTGAAGCTTGTTTTGTACTTTTGACATACTTTTTCTTTTATAAGAGGGAAAAATTTTGATTATTTCCCCACTTTAATCTCTATTCTCTATTCTCTTTTTATCCCCTACGTTCAAAAATATTGACCACACAATGTGTTCCTGTACCCGCATGGGTGTCCGTTAAGCCGCATTTGGCGTTTTTGACCTGACGCTTTGGATCAGCCTCACCGCGAAGTTGAAGCATGATTTCGTAAGCTTGGGCAATGCCGGTGGCACCCACTGGCGCCCCACGTCCAAGCAAACCCCCTGAAGTATTTGTGGGAAGCTCACCATCCAAATCAAAACGGCCGTTCGCCATTTCAAAGCCCCCACGTCCATACTCACAGAAGCCAAGCTCTTCAACAGCCTGAACTTCAACCCCGCTATAGGAGTCATAAAGCTCAGCGACATCTATCGCTTCTGACGGATTATTTATCCCAGCTTGTTCATAAGCCTGCCTCGCCGCTTCCCGTTTTCCACGAAAGTGGGCTAAGCCAGGGTAGGGGAAGGGACGATCACCGAGGCGCATCGTGTCTGTGCCACAACCTGTTCCAGTAAAGTGAACAAACGGCCGTTTTCCCCAATGCTTTGAGTGAGTCTTTGCCCATTCAGGTGTGGACAAAATCATGGCTGCAGCTCCATCAGACAACAAGCTGCAATCAAGCAATTTATAGGGTTCGGCGATGGGGGTGGAACTCATCACATCATCAATCGTCAGATCCATGGGCTTTTGAGCAATCGGGTTAAAGTGGGCGTTGTGGCGATTTTTGACGGCAACATGGGCAAATTGCTCTTCTGTTGTGCCGTAGAGCCGCATATGTTCCCGGATCATTGCCGCATAATAGGCTGTATAAGTGCCACCAACCATCATCTCCCAATCAGCATCTGAAGATAATGAGAAAAATTGTTGCGCTGTCGCTGAGGAGACGGAACGGCCGTTGGTTTCTCCACCATACACAATAATAGAGTCGCACAAACCGCTCTTCACGTAAGCAAATGCGGTTCGTAATGCCAATGCACCTGTGGCACCTCCACCTTCAATGCGGACATTCGGCTTTGGGGTCATTCCAATATGGTCATGAAGAATGGCGCCAAGCGTCATTTGGCGATTAAAATGGTCGCTTTCGTAGCTGGTAAGCCCTTGTTGTACATCTGCTAAATCAACACCAGCATCATCCACAGCATCCATAACGGCTTCCACAACCAAATCGCGGATAGATGAATCCACTCGATTGGATGCAAATTTGGTGATGCCTCCGCCGACAACAATAACGTCTCTTTTCGCCACAATTTCTCCTAAATTTGGCTTCGTTAGTATTTATGCAGTTTTTGAAATTCTTAACTTGTTACTCTATTGATTCTCTTCTAAATCACGCAAGGCCTTGAGGGTTCTTTCTTTCGAAAAGTTGATGTGAGCATCTAAGGCGGCCGATAATTTTTTTGGATCACGCGCTTTTAGCGCTTTGAGGATTTCGTCATGCTCATATTGGGTATGACGTGATTGTTGGGGTAAAAACTTCTGCTTTACACGCGCAATTTGCAAATGTGTATTAATCCGCTTGTGGAATGAGATTAACTTGCTGTTTCGCGTATAACTTATCAATAATCGATGGAGTTCATAGTCTAATTGGATATATTCTTCAACAATTGCTTGATAATCATCTGCGGTGTCAAGAAGCTGCTTCATTTGTTCAGAAAGCTCAAGCAAAGCATCAATCTCTTCATCCGTTGCGTTTTCAACAATAAATTTTGCCGAAGCACTTTCCAAAATGTTTCGCACATCAAAGCTTTCTGCTATTTCAATCGTATTCAGGGCTGTGACAAATGTGCCGCGTCGAGCTCGTATCTTGACGAGTCCCTCGTTTTCTAAACGGTGAAGGGCCTCTTTCAGGGGAGTACGACTCACACCAAGCTGTGCTTCAAGCTTTGTCAAGTCAAATCGATAGTTTGGGGGGTAGTAGTGGCTGATGATTCGTGATCGCAGCCGATTATAGATTTCATCTCGCAGACTAGGTATGGACAAAAGTTCATTTGTAACGCTCATTTTTTCCATAGAACACTTGGTAAGGTTTGAAATCTAACATCTGAAATTTCAGATTTCAGTTAGTATAGCGAAAATTTTCGATCATGCCAAAAACCTATCGGGCTGTTTGTAAATAAAGATGTATGTCATAATCAAAATATGATTAGAAAGGAAAGGAGCATTTAACAATGACTGAGATTTTAGAGGACTTAGCAGGCTGGCAACGTGACTTTGAAGAAGGGTGGTTGAAAGAGTATCAAGACAGTGGCGTAATGAATTGGAAAAAATACAAGCGTCCTACCAACAACAATGCACCAAGTGGAAATGCAATCAAGTTGAGTGAAAGTAAGATAGGTCTCATTTCATCAGGGGGATTCTATATCTCAGCATCCCAAGAGCCTTTTGATGCTGAGAATGATCTTGGTGATTATTCTTTGAGAAAAATTCCTTGGGAAACGCCGTTTGAAGATATTTCGATTGCTCATACACACTACGATCATACGGCCGTAAATCAAGATTCTGAGATTTTGTGGCCAGTTGGTCATCTATCAGCCCTTGCAAAGGAAGGAGCTATCGGGAGTGTCGCGTCACACGCTTTTAGCTTTAGTGGTTATTTGCCAATGGCTCATCGAACTGTCAGGGAACTCATACCTGAGGTTGTTGCTGCCGCGAAAGAAGAAGGGCTGGACGCTGCTTTTCTGGTTCCGTCTTGACCAAGCTGTACTCAGTCCGTGGGACTGATTGCACGTGCATTGGAAATTGCAGGAATTGCAACAACCTTGACTGCATGGAATGCCGGTATCATCCGTTTAGCAAATCCGCCGCGAGGTACGATTACACAATTAGAGCGCGGTCAAACCGTTGGTAAACCTGGAGATGTTGCCCAGCAGCACAGGATATTGAGCGCAACGCTTAGTTTGCTTGAAAAACCTGCACCAGTTCCCCTGGTCCGATTAAGTGAAAGTTAATCCAAACCAATCAATATAAAATGGGGGTGGGGGGCAATTTAGAAACGCCATCGCAAAGCCACATCGAAAGGGAATCATTATGAATTTTGACACCCAAATTGATCGCAAAATTTATCCAGCTCAAAAATGGAATCCAACTGATCTTGCTCAGCATTTCGGGCATGACAACTTGCTTCCGTTTTGGATAGCAGATATGGATTTACCAGCACCCCCAGAAGTTGTGTCAAAACTGGTTGCAAGAGCAGAGCACGGAATTTATGGGTACGAATATCGTCCAGACAGCTTTTATGATTCGGTCATTGATTGGTACAAAAGGAGACATGGTTGGCTGATTAAACGGCCGTATATCCAATCTTGCCCAGGTGCGCTTTCAGCATTGGCAACCCTAATAAGTCAACATTCTGATGAAGGGGATGGCATCATTCTTCAGACACCTGTGTTTTTCGAATTTCGATTAGTTGTTCGCAAAAACAAGCGCAAAATCGTCAAGAACCCGCTGAAGTTGGTTGACGGACGTTATGAAATAGATTTTGAGGATTTGGAGGCAAAAGCAGCTGACCCCCGAAACAAACTGCTCATCTTGTGTAATCCACACAACCCAGTTGGACGTGTCTGGAATCGTGAAGAGTTAGAACAAATTGCTCATATTTGTCAAAAGCATCAAGTCCTGGTGTTCTCCGATGAGATTCATGGTGACATCGTTTTCCAACCGAATCGATATATTCCGTACGCTTCACTATCTGAGCGAACTGGAGACCATTCGTTTACAGCGATCTCTCCAGCAAAAACATTTAATTTAGCAGGGATGGTAGATGGGATGATCGTCATACCCAATGAACAGTGTCGACAACAATATGACAGCTTTGCTGACCGCTTTCAAATTAATCGCACCAATGTCTTTACATCCATCGCTGTTGAGGCTGCTTATGCCGAAGGCGACGTCTGGCTAAACTCATTATTAGAATATTTAGCTCAAAGCCTAACCTTGATGAAAGAGTATTTCAATCAACATATACCACAAGTTAAGCTCATTGAGCCAGATGGCACTTATCTTGCCTGGCTTGATTTTAGAGAATTAAGTGTTGATGCAAAGGAGCTTGATACATTGCTAACCCAAAAAGCAGGTCTAGCCTTAAATTCTGGTTACTGGTTTGGTCGCGAAGGGGCGGGCTTCGCTCGTATGAATATTGCGGTGCCAAGAAAGGTATTACTTAAAGCACTCGATCAACTACGCTACGCAATCTCATGAAATGGATGGAGAGAAACTTTCTCAAATTAACTCAAATAATAAAGATTCAAACGATTTATTAGATAGCTTAATAATGAATTTCAACTCGACTTATAGATACCGATAATGTTGAATTATTGGTATCTATAACGACTTTGTAGTAAAATGAAGTTGCATCATGAAGGCTCACACTTTTTGCAATTTTTATTCACCTAATTGCACAAGAGACTGTTAGAGAAAATGATTTTCACTTAATGTAAATTTTTAACAACGGTGAGAAACGATTTATGGCCAATAAAGATTTAATCCCTCAAGACAACAATAAGCCAGCCATCCTTAAACACGCAGGCCAACTGGCCAATCGCATCGCTGCAGATCATATTTTTCTTGATTACCAGATGCGTCGAGCTAAGAGGACCATCCAGACACAGCGCGCAGCTTTGACGCTTTGGGTTCAATATCTTCTTGATGTCGGTATTGGAGAAGAGCTTGTTGAATCAGGCCAGCGCTGGGGATTACAACATTTAGATAATGAGAAAACGGCCGTTCTTGAAAAAGCTGCAGAAATCCAAGGGAAACCATTACCCATTCTTGTTACGGCCGTTTTTTGCCAAAATGTTCCAGAAGCATGGCAAGGCGTGACCTGGGGATTGGTTGAGGGGTTTGTGAAATGGATGCTCAATACAGGATACAGCTTAGAAAGTGTGAACAATCGTTTATCAGCTGTGAAAGTCTACACACGTCTCGCCACCAAAGCTGGAATCATACCCCCAGATGAAAACGCAATGATTCGAGAAGTACGTGGCTACTCACAAACTGAAGG
>JANQSK010000679.1 GCA_028284105.1 Anaerolineae bacterium | reverse complement strand
ACGGCTCAGCCATGTCGAACACATTCACGTTAGCCTCGATATGGACAGCCTTGTACCTGATGAAGCGCCAGGTGTCGGCACACCTGTTCCTGGCGGATTAAGTTATCGAGAAGCACACCTTTTAATGGAGATTCTTGGTGAAAGTCAACGCGTTCGTTCCCTCGATATCGTTGAAGTGAATCCGATATTAGATGAATACAACAAAACGGCAAAGCTGGCAGTTGGATTAGCGTCCTCCCTTCTTGGCCAGCAAATTTTATAGGACTTAATTATGGCCTCAATCATGCGCGGTCTTGATGCCGAAGCATATGATCGACAGTATGGCGACAAAGAGCTTTTACGTCGCATCTTTCAATACTTCAAACCTCATACCAAAAAGCTTCTTCTTGTTTTTCTGAGCATGATTCTCATTTCGGGTGCGAATGCATCGGTTCCAATTATCATTTCAAACGGAATTGACCAAATCACATCAGATGGAAACAATAGTCAGCTATCAACGCTGATTATTATCATTTTTATCGTGGGCTCATCAGTATGGGGATTTAACTGGGTTCGCCGGAAGTTGTCTGTCGAAATCATTTCTGATGTGGTTTTAGAAATGCGAATTAATGCATTTGAATCTGCAGCTCATCAGGACATGTCGTTTTACGATGAATTTAACTCTGGTCGGATCGTCAGCCGAATCACGAGCGACACACAAGAATTTAATGAGGTCATGATACTGGTCATTGATATTTTCAATCAGTTGGCCGTCGCTATCATCTTAATCATTGTTCTATTCCAGATTGAATGGCAGCTCACTTTGCTCGTGCTTGCTTTAGCACCAGTCGTCGCATTAGCTGCGCTTGGCTTCCGGAATTGGGCACGTCGCATTACCAAACAAAGCTCACGCGCCTTAGGTGAGGTCAACAAATCCATTCAAGAAGCTGTGACGGGTATTCGTGTTGCTAAAAACTTCCGCCAAGAACAAGCTATTTATGATGAATTTCGAGATATCAATCAGCAAGCTTATACCATCAACGTTCGAAAAGGGTTTGTGATCGCCAATATTTTCCCAACGATCAACACGCTTTCTGGAATCGGAACGGCCGTACTTGTCTACTACGGTGGGCTCAATACCATTTCTGGGGCTATCACTATTGCGGCTTGGTTCTTGTTTATCTCCACCATTGATCGCTTCTGGTTTCCAATCACAAACATGTCGGCCTTTTGGAGCCAATTCCAGGCGGGACTTTCGGCTATTGAACGCGTGTTTGCCCTCATGGATGTTGAAACGGCCGTTACTCAAAAAGACAACCAAACCATCCCAGAAATCCAAGGGCAAATCTCATTTCAAGATGTCTGTTTTCGCTATTCAGAGCAAGAACAAATCTTAAATCGCTTTTCATTAGAGATCCAAGCCGGAGAGAGCATTGCGCTAGTTGGGCATACTGGCGCTGGCAAATCAAGCATTATCAAGCTCATTGCGCGATTTTACGACTTCCAAGAAGGCTCTATTTCAATCGATGGTGTCCCTATTGAAAAACTCGACCTTCCTGCTTATAGAAAACAGCTGGGTCTTGTTTCTCAAATTCCCTTTTTATTTGATGGTACTGTGGCAGACAACATGCGATACGGCCGTTCTGAAGCCACCGATGAGGAGCTCATTGCCACAGCGAGCAGCATTGGTAATGGCGAATGGCTCGATACCCTCCCAAACGGATTAGACAGCGAAGTTGGTGAACGTGGTAACCGACTTTCAATGGGACAAAGGCAGCTTGTAGCACTCACTCGGGTGCTTATCCAAAACCCAGCCATTTTCATATTGGATGAGGCAACAGCCAGCGTCGATCCATTTACCGAATCTCAAATTCAAGAAGCACTAAACTTAATCATGAAAGAGCGAACGTCGATCGTTATTGCTCATCGCCTCTCTACAATTACATCAGCGGATCGAATTATTGTTTTGCAAAATGGGGAAATTATTGAAAGCGGCTCCCACAAAAATCTACTTGCCTTAAAAGGGCATTATGCGGAACTTTATGATACCTATTTCCGGCACCAATCACCGAAATACAGTGAGACTGTCGCTAAGTGGATGGCAAAAGAAGAATAGCAACATTTTTGAAGGGATTCTGATTATAAATTGGTCAGATATTTCTTAGAGAAATTACTTTGAACTTTATGAGTCGGGAATTGTTATAAAATCGACAGCCACCCAACCTGATACACCTGATGGCGCCTGAACCTGTTGCCAGTTAAACGTTGCCCCTTCAAGGCTTTCCTCAAGTAATACAAGTTCTGTACCTTCTAGCAACCATTCTAGTTGAACACCCTCTAATGAAGGCTCCTCACGAAGCCACACCCCCACTCCGCTACTGACAACGGCCGTTTCTGGCGCATTTGTTGGGGTTGGCTCAGGTGTATTTTCAACTGTCGGTGTTTCTTCAACTGTTATGGGCGTTGGTGTATTGGGGGCTTCTTCTACAGGAACGGCCGTTTCTGCTTCGACAACAGGCATATCGGTCGGAACAGCCGTTTCTATTGTATTGACTTCTTCTTCAACTGGAGAACTGGTTGGGTCTGGAATGATTTCTGCATCGGTCACTTCAGCTGGATTCAAAAGACCCGTTGCAAACAAAACAATCAATAAGATGGCACCTAAAATAACAACCGAGAGTGCGCGGATAATATTCTTCTGCATTGCCACACGTGCTTCTTGACGTCCCACGTTGTATGGAGCAACTGATGATGCTGATCGATTATTCCAAGCACGAAGTAGAAAAACCCCAGCAATGAGAATCGCAATAACTAACAATATCGGACCAATTAAAGGCAACACAAAATCCACAGCTACTCCAAATGTTTTCTCAAATTCGGCTCCCTGTAATTTTACACTAAACCTAACGGCAGGCTTAATCTTTTATATTTCACATAATTGAAACGTCTATTTTCTCACTCATTTTTTAATTTTTGCTTAGCCTCTTGCCAAAGGTCTTCTAACGCATCGATGTTCATTTTTGACATATCAAGGTGGCGCTCTGTGGCAAGTTGCTCAACTTTTTGGAATCGCCGAGTAAATTTAAGATTGGCTTCGCGCAAAGCCGTTTCCGCGTCAATGCCTAGCCAGCGTGCCAAATTCACTGTTGTGAATAAAACATCTCCGAGTTCATCTAACTTTTCTTCTGGTGAAACGGCCGTTTTCAACTCAACTAATTCCTCTTCAAACTTCGCAATAACGCCATCAATATCAGGCCAATCAAACCCGACCTTACCAGCGCGACTTTGGATTTTTTGAGAACGGGCTAATGCGGGTAGAGCAATTGGAATATTGTCTAAAACAGATTGAGACTGAGAATTTCCTTTCTCTTGTTGTTTAATCGCCTCCCAATTGACAACAACTTCATCACTATCTTCAACATTAACATCACCCCAAACATGTGGATGACGACGACGCAATTTTGCATCAATCCCAGCGAGTACGTCACTTAATCGGAACAGCTCATCCTCTTGTGCCATCTGGATTTGAAAAAGCAAGTGGAAGAACATGTCTCCTAATTCTTCTTCCAGACCAAAAGGATCATCATTATCTAATGCTTCAAGCACTTCACTCGCCTCTTCTAGGAAGCCATCTCTCATAGATTGTGGGGTTTGCTTTTGATCCCAAGGGCATCCTTCAGGGCTTCGCAAAATAGCGACAGTTTCAGCTAATGCAGGCAAACTCGCTGCATAGGGCAGTGGTGGAATGTATAAACTGGTTAAATGTGCTGTATTTTTACTGCGATCTAATTCGTAAAGGGGAATTTCTTCAAGCTCAAATGAATCAGAAGCTCCAGCTCCATGTACCAATATAACATCATGATTGTCAGGATAAACTGTCATTAGATTAAGCTTTAATTCACTGGCAATTAAATTATTGTACACTTGTCCAATAATTAAAGGCACATCAGGATTAATTAGCGGAATATGTCTTGCTAGTAGAGCCAACGCGTCAAATATTTGTAATCCATCAAACCCATCCACTTTTACGGCCGTTAACATCGGTTCAATGAAACTCAATCCCGGCTCGACCTTTACAGCAATATTTAGCCCTTCTGCTCGATCCACTAACCCTGTTACTGTAGACTCCCCAACATACGGATGTCCTGGTACAGCATATAAAACGTCTTCTTTTTCTGCTTTTTTAAGGAGAGTGCTTACAATTGTTTCATAGACATCTTCAAAAGACTCAGAGGATTCATATAGATGGTCGAATGACTCTGTTTTTATACCGGATGGTAATTCAGCGACGGTAGGATGTTTCGCCGTACGCAAATAGACCATCTCCGATTTTGACAACAGCTCCCACGCATTTCTTGTCAAATAACGGCCGTTTCCTGGCCCAAGACCAACAACTGTAATGATTCCCATAATTCACCTAACGATTGAAAAAGTTTTACTTACCCACCTAATTCCAATTTAACCCACAGGAAGCTAGAAAACAAAAAGAGGCGAGCCATAGACTCGCCTCTACTGAAAACGTTTTATAACGGATACTCAAATAAACAGCGAATTAAAGTTCAATTCACCATCCACCATCTAACAAACTAACGTTTGGTATAGGTTGGTGCTTTACGAGCTCGTTTCAGACCTGGTTTCTTACGTTCCTTAACGCGGGCGTCACGGGTCAAGTGACCATGTTGACGCAAAACACCACGTAAGTTCTCATCATATTTAACAAGTGCACGAGCAATACCCAAACGAACTGCGCTTGTTTGACCAGTTACCCCACCACCATTGATGAGTACTGAAATATCAACTTTGCCGTCTAATTCAGTATCAGCCAAAGGGCCAGCTAAAGTAATATAGTCACCAAAGCGAGGGAAAAACTCTTTTACATCTTTCCCATTAACGGTAAATTCGCCAGTTGCATCAGCGTCTAGAAAAACACGTACACGCGCCGTTGAAGTTTTACGGCGACCAATACCTTCAAAATATCGTCTATTTTCAGCCATAATAATCTCCTCAAATCTCCACTATAACTCATACGGTTCAGGCTGCTGAGCTTCATGTGGATGATCTGAGCCTGCGTATACTTTCAATTTTTTAATCATTTTACGACCCAACCGATTTTTAGGGAGCATCCCTTTCACAGCAAGTTCTACTGGACGGGTTGGGAATTTCTCAAGCTGATCTTTTAAAGAAATCTGGCTTAAACCGCCAGGATATCCTGAGTGACGATAATATTGCTTTTGGTCTAAACGACGACCGGTCACTTTGATTTTGTCAGCATTAATCACAACAACATAATCACCACAATCAACATGTGGGCTATAGATTGGCTTGTGCTTGCCACGAAGCAATACAGCAATTTGGGTTGCCAATCGACCGAGGGTTTTACCTTCAGCATCAACAATTAACCATTTGCGCTGTACTTCAGCAGGTTTTGTTACAAACGTTTTCATTTCAAATTCTCCCAATGCTCCTCTTCAATGATTGACTCTTGAGACTATTCTGGAGCATCATATTCAACTGATACGAGATACACACCTTGAGGGGGGGCAACGGGACCACATTTTGAGCGATCTTTTGCCTCAAGCACCTCAGCAAACTGTTCAACAGCCCACTGGCCTTCCCCAACCATTTTCAAACTCCCTACAAAGCTTCGCACCATACGATACAAAAATGCATTTGCTTGTACAGTAAAAACAAAATAAGGGTCTTTAAATTCCCAATAAGCTTGAAAAACAGAACGTACTGTTTTGATTCCCCGTGGTGGCTGTCCGAAGGTAGCAAAGTCATGATTACCTATCAACAAAGCTGCCGCCTCATTCATTTTACCTATATCAAGTTTAGGCTTAACCCACCAGCTTCTATCACGAAATAGTGGCTGACGAACCCGATTGTTATAAATAAAATAGTTGTACGTTCTTTTCACCGCATCAAAGCGAGGATGAAAATTAGGGTGTACCTGTTCAATTTTTAAAACTGCAATGTCTTCCGGTAAATTGGCATTCAGGGCATTTTGCATTGCTTGCTCAGAATGTTTCCATTCTGCATCAAAGCTGATAACTTGACCCGTCGCGTGGACGCCACTGTCAGTCCGCCCTGCACCAATTATGGTTTTCGATTTGTTAAATATCGCTTGAGCTGCTTTTTCGAGCTCTTCCTGTACGGTCCGGTGCCCTTTTGGCTGTCTCTGGAACCCTTCGAATCGTGTTCCATCGTAGGCAATACAGGCTTTAAAACGGCCGTTCATCTACCAAGCGATAATCTCCAAATTAATTATTCGTCTTCAACCAACATCAGTAACGCCATATCTGCATTATCGCCAGGGCGTTTACCAATCTTGACCATACGAACATACCCACCTGGGCGGTCAGCAAAACGAGGCGCGATATCGTTGAACAACTTCTTCACAACATCAACGGTCTCTTTTGAACCATCTTCATCACGCACAACGCGTGATTTTGGCAAACGTGCTGCTGCCAATCGACGAGCATGTACTTCTCGGCTTTTATCTCCACTGGCCAAACCCCGCTTTGCCAAAGTGATCATCTTTTCGGCAGTAGGGCGCAACATCCGTGCTTTGGCTTCTGTGGTCAAAACCTGTTCATAGCAAATGAGATCGGCTACCAAATTTTTACGCAATGCTGCGCGATGAGCCTTATCTCGATTGAGTCTTCGACCATGTACTCTATGTCGCATTTTATCCTCTCAAATCTGCAATAATCAGTTTTTAGCGTTTGCGGGCAAACGCTTACTTACTGTTTATGCTACTTCCTCTCCGTCTTTGAGGTATCCCTTTTGACGGAGTTGATCTTTCAATTCATCCAACGATTTCTCACCAAAGTTGCGGATGGCGAGCATTGTTTCTTCACCACGTTCCAACATATCAAGCATTTCGCCGATTTTTGTGATGCCAGTACGTTTCAATGAATTGAAAACTCGAACGCTCAAGTCAAGCTGTTCAATAGGTGTATCGTAAATTTCATTTGGAATGGCACCTTCTTCTTCCTCTTCTTCTTCAACAGGAAGGAAGGTCTCTTCGCTGACACCACCAATTGGACGCAAGTATTGCATCATAATTTGGGCAGACTGTGCTAATGCATCTTCAGGTTTAATTGAACCATCTGTCCAAATTTCCAAGATAACGCGATCATAGTCAGCCACTTGGCCTACGCGGGTTTTCTCTACATCGTAACCAACGCGTCGGATTGGGCTAAAAATAGCGTCAACTGGCAGTTCACCAATTGGTAAACGTCCACGTTCTTCTGCAGGTGAATAACCTCGGCCAGTTTCTGCTGTCATTTCAATTTCGATGAATGCATCGTCTGAATCAACAGTAAAGAGATAAAGCTCAGGGTTAATGATTTCAACCTCAGGTGGAACTTGAATGTCAGCAGCGGTAACGGTCCCTTCACCTTGAACTTCTAAACGTAGACGAGCGGTGTCGGTTCCATGTAATTTCAAGCGCAGCTGCTTAATATGCAGAATTAACTGCATCATGTCTTCGCGCACATGTTCAATCGCTGAAAACTCGTGTGGAACATCACTTACGCGAAGTGAAGTAATGGCAGCACCTGGCAAAGATGCTAACAATACACGTCGTAGTGAATTCCCGATGGTCGTACCATATCCTCTTTCCAAAGGACCAAGGATAAAACGGCCGTACTCACGAGACATAGCGGTGCTTTCAATTTTGGGCAAAATTAAATTACTAATAGCCAATGCAAAAACCTCCCAGTTACATCATTAATGGTAAAAGATGAAACTAACGACGTGAGTAGTATTCTACGATGAGCTGCTCATTCAAAGAAACATCGATATCGTCACGAGCAGGTAGTTGCAATACGTTTGCCGTTAATGTGTCTGGACTAATTGATAACCAACGTGGAATTTGGCGATCATCAAAGTCTTGTCGTAAATCTTTAAAATAGGTGCGCCCCATACTTTCTGGGCGAATTGAGACGGTATCACCAACGCCAACAATGGCTGAAGGAGAGCTTGTTTTACGGCCGTTAAGCATAATGTGACCGTGAGCAACCAACTGACGTGCTTGAGCACGTGAATCAGCAATACCTAGTCGATAGATGACGTTGTCCAATCGACTCTCGAGATAAACAAGCAAGTTCACACCCGTTAAACCTTCACGGCGACCTGCTTTTTTGAAATATTCACTGAATTGGCGTTCGTACACACCGTAAATACGACGTGCTTTTTGCTTCTCACGCAACTGCAAGAGATAGTCAGAAGCCCGACCACGTCGGAATTGATTATCACGGCCGTGTTCACCTGGGGGGTAAGAACGTCGTTCAAAGGAACATTTAGGAGTCATACAACGTGACCCCTTGAGGAAGAGCTTTTCGCCTTCGCGGCGGCAAAGCTTACATACTGGACCAGTATATCTTGCCAACTTGACCTCCAAATATTAGCGAGAAGTTTACAGGGGTGGCACCCATTCATCCTTCTCAATTAAGAATTACAAAATCAAATATCTATAAAAAAATCAAACGCGGCGTTTCTTTTTCGGCCGTACTCCATTATGAGGTACAGGCGTAACGTCACGAATACTTTTAACTTTAATTCCAGATGCTTGTAAAGCGCGAATAGCGGACTCACGACCTGGACCAGGGCCATTCACAATAATATCCATTTCCTGCATGCCATTTTCTTCAGCAACTCGAGCAGCAGCTTTACTTGCTAAACCGGCAGCGTATGGTGTGCTTTTGCGTGAGCCTTTGAAACCAGAGCTCCCAGCACTCGCCCATGAAACGGTATTCCCTTTCAAGTCTGTAATTGTAACAATGGTGTTATTAAAGGTTGCAGCAATATGCGCTTGACCTTGTGGCACCATCTTTCTTGCTTTTCTACGTGTTTGTGATTGTCTTCTGCGACCCATCTTGTCTCCTGAAAAACAGCAACTAAACCAATAAAGGCAATTGCTAATTCAAACTTATTTACCTTTACGGCGACCGCGACCGGCAACTGTTTTCTTAGGACCTTTCCGGGTACGCGCATTTGTTTTCGTACGTTGACCGTGTACAGGTAGATGACGGCGATGGCGCAAGCCACGATAGCATCCAATTTCAGACAAGCGCTTAATGTTAAGCGCTAATTCACGACGCAAATCACCTTCAACAACATAATCTTCGCTGTCAATAATTTGGCGCAAGCGTGTTACGTCTGATTCAGATAAATCTTGTACACGAATGTTTGGATCAATGTCTGCTCTAGCTAAGATATTTTGACTAGATTTTTTACCGATCCCATAAATATAAGTTAAACTGATTTCGACTCGTTTGTTACGAGGTATATCAACACCAGCAATACGTGCCATTTCTCAACCCCTTCTGTTACCCTTGACGCTGCTTATGGTTTGGGTCTACACAAATCACCCTTACCACACCTTTTCGCTTAACGATTTTGCACTTTGGACAGCGCTTCTTAACGGATGCAGATACTTTCATGGTATTTCTCCAAACAAAGAAAACGAACATTGATTGTTATCGCACAATGTTCGGAAGTTCTATACAATATTTTTCAGGTTTAGCGACTGACTATTGTCTCAAAAAATCTCTTTTTGGTCAAGTCAATCATTTATCTTCAATAGCGGACAGCAAATCTGTTTGAACGGCTTCAATTTCTTGCTCACCATTTATTTCAACAAGTAAGCCTCGAGCCTCATAATGATTAAGCAATGGTGATGTCTGTTCTTGGAAAACTGACATTCTTGTCCGAATGGTTTCTTCATTATCATCAGCGCGACCCTCTAATTCTGCCCGTTTCAACAATCGCTGAACAACAGAATCTGGGTTGACATTGATAAAAGGTACCACTTTAATTTTGCCGTCAAGTTCACTCAATAGCGCATCTAAGGCATCGGCCTGTGCCACAGTTCTTGGGAACCCATCAAAAATCGCGCCGCTCTGACAATCTTCACGACTAAGACGATCCTTTACCATGGCCACCGTGACTTCATCAGGAACCAACTCCCCTTTATCCATATAAGATCGGGCAAGCTTACCAAGTTCAGTATCGTTCTTTAGATTTTCTCTAAAGAGGTCGCCAGTTGAAACTTGAGGGATGCCAAGTTTTTCTTGAAGAAGCTTAGCTTGGGTGCCTTTTCCAGCACCCGGAGCACCCATTAAAATCAAATAGGTAGCCATTAGCTAAATCCCTCATATTGACGCATCAATAGTTGTGATTCAAGTTGGCGCATTGTATCGATGACAACACCCACAACAATGATTAGCCCTGCACCATTGAGAATCAATGCACTTTGTTCGAGTCCAGGGATATCAAGGGCAATACCAACAAGCTGCATAATACCAGGCAAGATGGCGATAAGTCCCAAGAAGAAAGCGCCAGCCATCGTGATTCGTCGAACAACGGCCGTAATATAATCTGCCGTTGGTTTACCTGGGCGCTTCCCTGGAATAAACCCACCGTTTCGCTGCAAATTTTCTGGAATATTTTGCTGCTTGATCATCACATCTGTATAGAAGAAAGTGAAACCAACAACCAAGGCAAAATAGAACAACCAGTATAGATAGAACGAAACAGGCTGTGTCAAAGGATCGGCCGTACCCGCAAATGCAGCAATAGGCCGTAATATGGTGTTCAGCGTTGATTCACCCTCAGTGATAAAAATGTTTGCAATCAATGGGGGGAAAATCACAACAGATTGAGCAAAGATAATGGGAATCATCCCTGCGGTATTCACTTTTAAAGGAATATAAGAGTTTTGCCCTTGATAGGTTTTACGTCCGCGCATACGACGGCCGTATGTCACTCGTATTCTTCGTTGGCCTTCCTGAATAATGACGATGACGGCAATGGTTACAATTGTCAAAATGATAAATGCAACAGTCGTGAAAACACGCGTTTGTGAATCCAGATTCCGCAGGTTATTGATGCCAGGAATCATTTGAGAAACAATACCACCGAAGATGATTAACGAAACACCTTGTCCAATCCCTTCTTCAGTAATCAAGTTCCCTAGCCAAATTGCGAAGAACGTACCACCGGTCATTGCAATTAAAGTTGTTAATGTTGGCAATAGATCTTCAGGGGAAAACCCAAAGTTAGGCAAAATTTGCTGGATAGCATCACCAGATAAGCCAAGGCTTGCTCCAATGATTGTGATTTGGCCATACGCTTGGATTAAAGCCAAAGGAATTGTCAGATAATACGTGATCTGATTTTTCCGATTTCGGCCAGACTCACCTTCAGAATCCATCTCTTCCAATTGAGGAACAATTGGCGTCAACAGCTGAATAATAATCGAGGCGGTAATGTAGGGATAAACCCCCATTGCCATTACAGAAAAGTTCTCAACAGCGCCACCAGATAACAAGTTTAAGAAATCCAGCACTTGATTACCTTGCGCCTGTTGTGAGAAGTTAAGCCAAGTGTTCAAATCCACGCCAGGGACGGGTAAATTAGCGGCCAATCGGTAAATGATTAACATCCCGATTGTAAAAAGTATCCGCTTTCTCAAGTCTGGGGCCGCAAATGCGGCTCTGAGTGCACTAAGCATAAGGTTTCTCCACTATGTTTTGATGACTATTATTCTAACCAGTCTTCTACTTTTCGTATGGAAGAACTTCTACACTTCCACCAGCTTTTTCGATTTTCTCTTTAGCTGATGCTGAAAAGCGGTGTGCTTTAACAGTAAGCGCAGCTGATAGTTCACCTTCACCCAAAATAACAACAGGGTCAGATGCTTTTTTAATCAAGCCAACTGCAGCAAGAACTTCTGGCGTGACATCAACATCAACAAAGTCAATTTCTGCCAAGCTACTCAAGTTCACTGGTGAATAATATATTTTGCGAATGTTTGTAAAACCACGTTTGTATGGTAAACGACGTGCAAGTGGTAACTGACCACCTTCAAAATAAACGCCTTTACCACCGCCGCTTCGAGCGCCTTGCCCTTTGGTACCTCGACCAGCTGTTTTACCTTGCCCAGCTGAGATACCACGACCCACTCGCTTTCGCTTCTTTTTTGCACCTGGATTTGGGCGCAGATCGTGTAACTTCATCTTATTTTACCTCTTCAACACTTACCAAGTGGCTTACTTTATTGATCATCCCGCGGATAACGGGGGTATCATCATGTTCAACAACTTGATTGAGTTTCTTAAAACCTAAGGCGCGAATGGTTCCTTTTTGATCTTTCTTGTAACCAATAGCGCTTTTTTGATATTTAATGCGCAATTTTGCCATTATCCACGACTCCAAAATGGGAGTACATCCTCTTCGTTCTTGCCGCGAGCTGCCGCAACTTGATGTACTTCCTTTAATCGACGAAGACCGTCCATTGTCGCTAACAAAATGTTTAACGTATTTGCACTACCCAAAGATTTTGACAAGATATCTTTGTAGCCAGCGGCTTCGATTACGGCACGAACGCCACCACCAGCAATAACACCGGTACCAGGAGCTGCTGGCTTGAGCATTACGCGTGCAGAGCCGTGCTTGCCAATAATTTCATGAGGAATGGTATTGCCTACGATCGACACTTTCTCCATGTTTTTACGAGCAGACTCGAGAGATTTGCGGATTGCATCAGGTACAGAACGGGCTTTACCAATCCCTACAGCAATGCGTCCACGATTATCACCAACTACAGTGGTAACACGGAATGCAAAACGACGACCACCCTTCACAACTTTAGCGACACGCGTAATGTCGATAATGCGTTCGTCAAATTCTTGTTCAAAATTTTGTCTTCTTTGACCCATGATCGACTCCTAAAATTTAAGGCCGCCCTCGCGTGCGCCTTCTGCTAATGCTTTGATACGGCCGTGATAGATAAAACCGCCGCGATCAAAGATCACCGTTTCAACACCAGCATCTTTGGCTCGCTGTGCAACTGCTTCGCCAACCATTTTTGCTTGTTCTGATTTGTCTTTGCCATCAAGCTGCCCGCGTAGAGTTTTGTCTACGGTTGAAGCTGATGCGAGTGTATGGCCTGCGACGTCGTCAATAACCTGTGCATAAATATGTCCCAAGCTGCGGAACACATTTAAGCGTGGTCTTTCGGCCGTACCTGAAATTTTCATACGAATACGACGTTGCCGACGTTTCCGTGCAATTCTAGATTTTGCAGCCATCTCTTATACCTTCCCTGCCTTACCGGCTTTGCGACGAACATATTCGCCTTGATAACGAATGCCTTTCCCTTTATAAGGTTCGGGTGGCCGCTGTTTACGGATGTTCGCACACAATTCACCAAGAACTTGCTTATCAATTCCGGTGACAATAATCTTCTTACCGCGATCTTCTACAGTGTATGAAATATCTGGAGTTGGTGGTGGGAACTCAACAGGGTGTGAGTAACCTACATTCAATACGAGGTTTTTCCCTTTCACTTCAGCGCGATAACCAACACCTTCAATTTCTAAAATTTTGGTAAACCCTTCGCTTACACCAACAACCATGTTGTTAAGAAGCGCACGAGTTAAACCGTGTAAAGAGCGGTGTTCATTAGAATCAGACGGCCGTTTCACACTTAAGGTGCCATCTTCTAATTCCAATTGCATATCAGGATGGAAATCCTGTGATAACTTTCCCTTAGGGCCTTGGATAGAAACCGAAGAACCTTTCATATCAATTTTTACACCACTGGGAACAGTGATTGGTGCTTTACCGATACGTGACATTTTCAGCCTCCCTTACCAAACGTTGCAGAGAACCTCGCCACCAACACCGGCTTTGCGAGCTTCCTGATCAGTCAATATCCCTTTAGAAGTGGTAAGAATTGCAACACCCATCCCACTTAAAACCCAAGGAACATCTTGTTTTGTAACGTAAACACGACGGCCAGGTTTACTAACGCGTTCAATCCCAGTAATAACTGATGATTTGTCGCGGCGACCGCCAATATATTTCAACTTAATTTGAAGGATGCCTTGTGGTTGTTCATCGACAACCTGAAAATCTTCAATGTATCCTTCTTCTTTAAGAACGTCAGCTAATGCCACTTTCATTTTTGATGTTGGCATTGATACAGTAGGGTGCTGACGTTGTAGAGCATTTCGAATTCTGGTTAACATATCCGCAATGGGATCACTCATTGACATAATTACACCTCTACC
>JANQSK010000620.1 GCA_028284105.1 Anaerolineae bacterium | reverse complement strand
AAGAAATTAGCAGATGGGATATAAATCCAGTCTAAAAATGGCACAACCACAGGATCATGATGATTCGCGTGAAGGCTAAAGTAAAGTGTAACTACAATCACGAATGTGCTTATAGCCATGACGCTGGCAAACCAGCCTGACCAACGCTCACCCACGGTGCGATCGTATTGAACAAAGCGACGCCCAACGAGCCCGTTGAACAGAACACCTATTAGCGGGAAAATCAGCAATAGTGGTGCTAATCCAAATGTATTCATACGCACAGATGAGGCACTGTAAGTGGGGTGCCTCTCCTCCTCAAATTTAGCATTGAACAAATTTGCTCTATGCTTTGAGTTTTAAACCCTTTCCAGTTTAAAAATTAAAGTAGTTAAAGACGACTTTAACCCTTCATCAAATTAATTTCGTCTATATTGATACTCTTCTTTGATTTAAAAATTGTGACAATCAAAGCAAGCCCAACAGCAACTTCAGCAGCAGCTACCGTAATAACGAAAAAGACAAGAACTTGGCCATCAACATCTGAAAAATGACGTGAAAAAGCAACAAAGAGTAAATTCGCTGCATTCAGCATCATTTCAATTGACATGAACACGATAATGGCATTTCGGCGCAACAACACACCTAAGGCACCGATCGTAAACAAGATTGCACTAAGAGCAACATATAAATCAATACTAACCATTATCGTTGCCCTCCTTTTTCTTCGTTGTGTTTAGAATTACAACCCCAATCATTGAAGTAAGTAACAAAATCCCGGTCACTTCAAACGGGAAGACATATGCTTCAAAAAGTCGTAAACCTAACACTTGCGGGGTAATTTCAGTCGTTGAAGCAACGGCCGTATCTAAGCCTGTATTACCTTGGAGCATCACAATCGCAAAAACACCAACGAGAACAATGGCCAAAAAGCCAGCCAAAATCATTTGCCAACGAGAAGAACTACCAACCCCACCTAGCCGCTCTGCTCCCAAAAGCATAATCACAAATAGGAACAGAACCATAATAGCACCGGCATAAACGGTAACTTGAACCATTGCAATAAACGGGGCACTTAAAATTAAGTACAAAACCCCAATTGTTGAAAAGTTAAGTACCAACCACAGCGCACTATGCACCGCATTTTGGCTTGTTAGCATCATAATTGCAGAAACAATCGCAATTAGCGCTAGCACAATAAAAAGAAATAACTCTGAAGTCATACCCTTCTCTCTCTACTCTTCCCTTTACTTAGGATCTTCCATATCTGGAATTGAGCGGTCAAACGCGCCAGGTTCAACCTGCTGCGGTGTTGCAACACCATTAATCGGGACATCAACAATCAGCATCTCTTTAGTGTAGATAGCACTTTCCCGATCGACAAAGCTAAGTTCATATTGATTTTCAAGCACAATTGCTTCAGTTGGACATGCATCTTCACAATATCCGCAAAAAATGCATCGAAGCATGTTGATTTCATAAGTGCTTGCATATCGTTCACCAGGTGAGAAGCGTTCCTCATCGGTGTTTTCAGAGGCTTCAACAAAAATAGCGTCAGCAGGACACGCTGCAGCACAGAGCGCGCAGCCAATGCATTTTTCTAAGCCATTGTCATACCGTTTTAATTCATGGCGACCTTTAAAACGATAACGCACAGGACGCTTAATCTCTGGATATTGGATTGTTACAGGGTTATGCGTTGCATGTTTTAACGTTGTAAATAACCCGCGAACAATTTCAGCAACAATATTGAGCATAAGTCAAACTCTCTATTTACCTAGCCACCTGTCAAAAATGCAGGTAGGAAGTTCAATAATCCTTCTTGATTTAAAATGATAAAGACGGCGACTAAAACAAAGTTAAAGACTGATATTGGGAACAAAACTTTCCAACCCAGAGCCATCAATTGATCGTACCGGAAACGAGGTGTTGAAGCTCGAATCCAAATCATGACGCACAAGCTCAAGAAGATCTTGCCAATCATGTAGAGGAAGCCAAGCGCAGGGACCTGTTGTACAAATGGCCCATCATATCCACCGAAGAAGAATACGGCCGTAATAGCGCTAAACGCAATCATCTTCATGTATTCAGCCATGAAGAACATACCAAAACGCATACCGGCATATTCAACATTAAACCCGGCGGAAAGCTCTTGCTCAGCTTCGAGTAGGTCAAATGGGGCTCGTTGGAGCTCAGCTAAAACAGCGATGAAGAAAACCAAAGCGGCTAAAGGCTGTCGGAAAACAAACCAGTGCAATGGGCCTAGTGGGCCTTGTTGTGCCACAACAATATCGCCAAGATTCATCGAATCAGCCAGCATAATTGGAATTAACACGGTTAAACCTAATGCCAATTCATAGCTAATCATTTGAGCGGAAGCACGAATCCCACCTAGGATGGCATATTTACTATTGGATGCCCATCCTGCTAACACAATGCCATAAACGCTAATTGAGGTAACTGCCAAAATAAAGAGAACGGCAATATTCAATCCTGGGGCAATTGCAAAATAGGGAGTGAATTCCGATGCAAATATTTTCATTGGGCCAGCCCAAGGGATGACCGCCAAAATTAAAACGGCAGGAATAACCGTTAAAGCGGGAGCAAGGTTATAAGTTACCCTTTCCACCATGGCAGGCGTCGGGTCTTCTTTGAAGAACAACTTCACTGCATCAGCAGCCGGCTGCATAACCCCACCTAAAAGCTTGATCTCATCCTTGCCTTTCCGAGGAATAGCAATGTAGCCTGCACGGTTTGGACCAATACGAACTTGAAGCAATGCTAAAAGTTTACGTTCCAATAGTGTCGTGTAAGCAAACCCTGTAATGACCGTAAAGGTAATAATGCCACCTACTAATAGTGTTCGTAGGGCTAATTGTCCTGGAGTCATAAACGTCCTCTATCTACTCTTATTTCTTTTCGATGCTTTCAACAACGGCCGTTCCCGCAAAGTAAGGAACACCGCGTAAAAATGCTAATCCAGCTGGGGCAGACCCATTTACATGCGCTTTGGCGTCATATGAACGGCCGTTGACTGTTACGGAAACAGAATCCCCATCTTCCACACCATTTGCATCAGCCTCATTGAGCGACAAAACAGCTTCAGCAATACGTGGTGCAAGAACTTCCGAATGTTTATTCAAGCTACCTGGTGTGTATAAAGCTGCTGTGCGAACTAATTTGAGTCCATCAGGGGATGAAACTTCAACATCTAACTCATATTGAGCGACATCGCCCGTTTCAGCAGCCGATGACCATTGTTGGCCCAAACCAGCTCGATTTTCATATGATGTTCCACCATAGTACAAATCATCACGGCTGACATCTGGCCACTGCACCTCTGTACGAGCTAAAGTGCGATAATCAATGCCTTTATATTGAGGGATTGCTTTAGCAAGCTCATTAAAGACCAAACTTGCAGCAAAGGCTGGTTTACCTGTCCCTAATTTTTCCCCAACTTGAGCTAATATTTGCCAGTCAGCTTTCGCATCTCCAAGTGGTTGAATACCTTGGTAGTATCGTTGAATACGGCGTTCACCACTGGTAAATGTTCCTTCACGTTCTGCCCAACTTTGTGCTGGCAAAACAACATCTGCCATTTCAGCTGTTTCAGTCATAAACAGTTCTTGTACAACCATGAAATCTAATTGATTTCGTTGTGACAACAATCCGTCACCAACTGGGTCAGCACCCATGACATAAAGGGCTGAAAGATTGCCATTTTCGACAGAAGCATAAATGTCAGAAGCGGGCATTCCGGGTTCTTCAACAGCTTTGTATCCTGGCTCATAGGCTGGGTGAAGACCCATATCCCATGCACCTTGGGTGTTATTATGTGGCCATACTGGTATCAAGCCATTATTGACTCGACCTGCATGGGCATCATCACCATCTTTGATGAGAAGCAAATTGGCAAGTAGACCAGCAACAACGGCCGTTTCGTCATAATTGAGGCCTTCTGCCCCATAAAACGCCACCAAATTGTTCGCTTCCATCAGCATATTAGCTGCGGCAACAGTCGCTTCCTGTTTATCAGATTTAACTTTGGCTGCATTCACGATGTTTTGAACGGTTGAGATTGCTTCACCAGCTTGATAGTGAATTGTGCAGGCTGCAAATGAGTCTAATCGCGTTGAACGCAAATTCAAGACTACCAAAGATGCCCCACGTTCAGCAGCTTGTTTGACACGTAGCCACCAAACAGGTACTTCTTCATGAAGATCACAAGCGACAACGAGAATTGCATCCCCAGCACCTAAATCTTTCAAATTGCTACCAGATGCAATACCCACATTGGCAACCACATCTCCACCAGCTAAACGGCGATTGGCCAGATCAACATTCTTTGACCCTAACCCTTTACGCATTAGCTTTTGGAACATGTAAAGATCTTCATTACTCATCCGATCGCCACTTATTCCAGCAACCGATGATTTATTTGTTTCTAGTTTTTCAGCAACCAAAGCAATTGCTTCATCCCAACTTGCTTCAGTCAATTTACCGTTTTTACGAATCATTGGTGTTGTCAAACGGTTAGGGGAATCAGCATAATGATGGACGAACCGATCGCGATCAGATATCCAAAGTTCATTTACGCTTTCATTCTGACGAGGCATCACACGTTTGATTACCGAGCGCCCGCCAGATTTTGCTTCACGCCGGGTGCTAAAAGTTAAGTTAGAACCTGCAGGGCTGTGAGGTGATAGCGATGCGACAGGGATCATTTCCCAAGGACGGGCTCCAAAACGGAAATCGGAGGTTGTAAGCGCACCTACTGGACAAATATCCGTCGTGTTACCACTCCAGTAGCTATCA
>JANQSK010000604.1 GCA_028284105.1 Anaerolineae bacterium | reverse complement strand
GAAGGGGGCTGATATTTCATTAAGCGAAGAGGAAAAGGCCCAACTTGATAAAGTAACAGCTTGGACATAATCACTTGATGCTTGTCGCACTCTGAATTCTTTAGAGTGCGACCACTTTAAACATTGGAGGGCTTATGCAACTCAAAAAGCGATTAACGGCCGTTTTCCTGAGCTTATCTGTAGGACTACTTATATTCCTTATTGGCAGCGTGCTCATTTCATTAGCAGATGTGAAAGGCTCAACAGAATTAACCTATCTGCCCTTGATTCAAAACCCATCACCAACCGAAACACCCACGCCTATCGTTGAGCCCAATTGGCTAGAATACTTAAATGGATTTCGAACTGCCTCAGGTTTGATGGCATTAACTGAAAATGCGGATTGGTCAGAAGGGGGGCGATTACACGGCCGTTACATGGTCAAAAATGACGTCATTACCCACAATGAAGATCCTAATAACCAATGGTATACGCTTGCGGGAGCCGAGGCTGCGGACCACGGCAATATTTATGTGAGTTCAACAAGCTCAGCTTCGTTTGACCAGGCGATCGATTGGTGGCTTCGGGCACCTTTCCATGCGGTGCCATTGCTTGATCCAGAGCTCCAAATCACTGGTTTCGGTGTTTATACAGAGACAGCAAGCACCACAAATGGATTTGATTGGCAAATGGGTGCAACGATCGACGTCGAACGCGGTCGGAATGGTGTGCCCGATGGCACAACGTTTCCTATTTATTTCCCAGCTGATAATAGTTCAACAACATTTACCCGTTTTGCAGGGAATGAATATCCTGATCCACTAAGCAGTTGTTCTGGTTATTCTGACCCAGTTGGTTTTCCAATCTTTGTCCAAATTGGCGCAGGAGATAGCACGATCGATGTGACGGCTACTCGATTACAAGAAGATGGTATGGACATTGATCACTGTGTGATTCATGAAGAAAACTATGTGAGTGGGGATAGCTTTGAACAAAGCACAGGCCGGATCATCCTTGCTCAACGCGACGTCATTGTCATCGTACCGCGTAATCCGTTGCAAGCAGGTTCAAATTATCAAGTTAACATAACTAATGATGGGGCAATGTACAGTTGGCAATTTTCTGTTGACGCTGGGCAGAATAAAGTTGAACCAGGGTACGGTTCAGCACCCTAGCTCTTAAATTGCATTTAAGCTTCTTTTTGTTGACGATTTTTGCGTGCTTGTTTGAATGACATGATGCTTACATAGACCAATCCGCCGCAAAGTAACAGCATGGCGAGTCGTGAAATAATTGATGCAGCACTGGCTGAACTGTTTCCAAATAGATCTGGAATCACATTGAGTGAGCCAAGCGCACCGAGTAAAGCGAGCACAGCAACGATATGCATCATCATTTTAAGCCGATCTGGATTGAGCGCTAATGCACCAAAAATAGCAAGCAACACACCAAACAGAGCAGGAATCCAAGCCGTAAAGCTTGTGGTTCCTGTGACGATTACACTGATAACGGCGATAACAATTAATATGATGCCCACGCCAATAGAAATTTGAGGTTCTTTTCCAATCATGTCTCTTCCTTTGTTTTAAATAAGCAAAATTGATGGAAAAATCGTAAAAAATTGTTTTCCACCCGATAGCTATTAATTGAAGCAAAAAATGTAGGATCAGACTATCCTAACCTCAAATTTATTATGATGAACCTTGGTTAATAAATGAATTTAATTTGTCGAAAGATTTTATGGTGTTTTTAGCCGACTGGTCATTAAGAGGGTAATGTCATCAAATTGTGGGGCATTTCCAACAAAATCTTCAATGGCTGAGAGGATTTCTTTCTCAATTTGAACAGCAGAACGGCCGTTTTCCATGCCATTCGTTACAATATCAATCAGCCGTTGTTCTCCAAACTCATCTTCAAGCGAATTTTGCGCTTCAGTGACACCGTCTGTGTACATGACCAGGACATCACCTGAAGCAAAATCCACACTGTTTCGTTTCCACTGCATTCCTTCAAACATCCCAAGGGGAATACCTGTGTTTCCCAATGATTGAACGGCCGTATTTTGACTAAAAAGATAGGCTGGATTATGCCCTGCATTGGCATAGATCATCGTTTTGTTTTGGGTGTCTAGAATCCCCAAAAAAACGGTGACAAACTGGTCAGATTTCGTGTCGATTAAAATGCGTTCATTGGCAAGCTGAAGGGCTATTTCCGGATGATCAGGATGTGCCATTGCATAAGTGCGAATAAGCGTTCGACTTAATGCCATGTAGAGCGCTGCCCCCGTTCCTTTGTCCGCCACATCCGCTATGATGATAGCTAAACGGCCGTTATCCAGCTCCACAAAATCATAAAAATCCCCTGACGTTTGGCGAGCAGGAACAAGATTGGCTGTGAGTTCCCAGCCCTGCATGCTTGGCACCGATTCGGGTAAGAAGCTGTTTTGAATTTGACCTGCAATTTCCAATTCGCGGCTCATGCGTACGTTTGCGACGGTTTGTTGATAGGCTAAAAGCCTTTGGATGGCAGATGCGATTTGACCAGCCAAAGATTGAAGCGCTGGAAGTAAATCATAAACGTCGCCAAAATCTTCTCGTTTGGCGACATAAACACCGCCTAATATCGTTTGCTCCTCACTTTTGATTGGGATTGCCAAACCTTTTCGATACACTTTGCCAAAATTCTCATTGTGTCGCCGAAGCTTGTTCACTTCAAACGGTGGATTTTCACCCCCATTGGCAACCCATGCCATCGCTTTGTCAAGGCCAGGCATATGTTCCAGATTGGAATAAATGACCTCGTTATCCCGCCAAATGGCAACGGCGGCGCGGCTAAACATCCCGGGCATATGCTGATTGAGGAGGGCTGGTAAGGCATCATGCTCCACTGATGAATCGAGTATGGCATGACTAAGCTCTTCTAGAACGGCTAACTCACGAGACCTTTGTTGGCTTTTGGCTATCGCATTACTGAGCCGGTAAGCTAATAAACTCGCAGCATAGAAGCCGAGCATGAGAAATAGGAATATGCCAACTCCATGTTCTGAGTAAATGCCGGCCGCGAGGATGCCAAATGGCGTTGCTAAGTTAGATATGTTGATGCTTATAAATAAGAAAAGAAGAAACTGCCACGTTGTCTGTTGTATTTCTTGCTGATAAGCACGCATGACTTTAGAGATGCGAAAGCCATATGGAATTAAGAAGATTGTTTGAAAAAGGAGGATGATCAAATACGTTATTAAGGCCGGCCAGATTGCTGGCCAGCTCAGTCCACTGATGGGGATTGTGCCGCCTAGCCATTGATAGACTGTGATAGCAATTAGGTTAATGAGCGTAAAAACGGCCGTTTGCTGAAAACTAGCGGATACTTTGGCCCAGCGTAAATCGATGTCGATTTCTCGCCGAAATTCCCATGCGTTGTTTAGCAAAATAACCACTAAAAAGGTCCAAACAATCGTTGGGCCAAGTAAAAGGATGCCTGCAAATTGAATATAAGGCCCAAGGTCTCCGCTGGCAGTAGCAGATGCTGCTTTTGTGAGGGGAAGTTCTAATTCAAATGAAGTGCGACTAAATAAGAAAAGTAAAAGGGTGAAAAGAAGAAAAAGTGGCCAATTTGATTGAAAAACGGCTATGTCTGAGACCAAAATCAACCAAATTAAACCTGCAAAAGCAAATGGAGCAGTCGAAACGGTGACGCTCATATCAAGAAGTGCCCCTGATCGAGGCAAGCCTGACCGTTCATTCAGTTCAGGTCTGATTTTTAGTGAAATTGAATCAATCCAATCTTCTTTCATTTGCCTAAACTTTTTTGCAACAACATCACGTAATGTGAGGATTATACTCCCGATTCGTTGCTCCGTCCTCGACAATCCCTTCTGAAAAAAATACAATCCCACTCATGAGCAACGACCCAACCCCTACCCACCAGCCCCCAACGCCTTTTTCAAGATATCGTGATATTGTTCCTGATTGGGAAAATTTTCAAAAGGTCATTAAACGGCCGTTGCCAACCACCATTTGGGCCAATCCACTCAAAACGACCCCAGAGGCACTTTCTGCCAAGCT
>JANQSK010000596.1 GCA_028284105.1 Anaerolineae bacterium | reverse complement strand
GGAATCATTTTATCAGGGGCAGGAAGTGATGGTGTCGATGGAGCTAAAGAGATCAGCAAGAGTGGGGGGCTGATATTGGCTCAAAGCGAAGAGACTGCCAAATTTGCCGGAATGCCTGAAAGCGTTAGGCTGTCTGGGATAGAGTATCATTCATTGCGGCCAAAGCAGATGCCTCAAAAAGTAATTGAATTTCAATCTCAACAGGATGATCAACAAGTAAAAATTGAAGCCCAGCCCGACTCTGAGTTTGATGCCCAATTTAAATTAATTATCAATGCTTTACAAGACACGTTTAGCATTGATTTTAAGCAATACAAAGTAGAAACGTTGTATCGGCGAGTCGAACGACGCCTGTTTTTAAACGAAATTAGCAATTTAGATGTGTATGTTGCATTTTTGCAAGAAGATGCTGATGAAATCCATCATCTTTACAGGGATTTACTGGTTGATGTCACTCACTTTTTTAGAGATAAAGAGGCATTTGACTGGTTAGGGCAAGAGCTTATACCGGATATCGTGAGGCAGAAACCAGACAAATCATCAATTCGACTGTGGAGTGCGGCCTGTGCGTCAGGTGAAGAAGCCTATTCGCTAACGATTTTATTTTTGGAAGAGATTGCTAAGCAGAAGAAAGAGATTGATCTACGGGTATTTGCGACTGATGCCCACGAGGAATCGATTCAGCGTGCCTCTAAAGGCATATATGCGGCAGAAAAAGTAAAAGCCATTCCTCAACATCTTTTAGAAAAATATTTTCGTGATGAAGAACACCATTATCGCGTCGAAAAAACGCTGCGAAGCCATATTGTCTTTGCGAGACAGAATTTGCTGGCAGATACGCTCTTTACTTCAATTGACTTCATTAGCTGTCGTAATTTCCTCATTTATCTCCATCCAGATAGTCAAAAGAAGCTGCTTTCCCAATTTCATTTTGGGCTGACGCTTAATGGGGTTCTGTTTTTAGGGCCAAGCGAATACCTTGGGGAGTTAGACAAAGAGTTTAAAACGCTCAATCGCTCATGGCGTATTTTTCAAAAGAACAGCGCCCGACGACTTATCGATCTCTCAATGAATCCGCGGCGGTTACCGGTTGATCCCACTCGATTTTCAAAGGGTCTAAACAAGCATAAAGAAGCAACCCACGCTTGGTTAAACCCGCTGCTTGAGTCGGTTGTTCCCGACAGTATCTTGATTGATGGGAATGATAGCATCGTTCAAATTTTCGGAGAGGGTTCAAACTATATCCGGTTCCCAACGGGGCCTGTTGCTTTAGATATTAGTCAACTTCTTTATGAGAGTCTGTCATTACCTGTGCGCGGTGCTCTTTATCAAGCCCGCTCCCAAGAAACATCGATTCATATAGAACAGGTGCCCTTTGATGGGCAAGATGAAATCAAAAATGTCTCAATTGATATTAAGCCGATCCTCTTTGAGATTGATGAAAAGCCACAAACTTTTCACTTAATCAGTTTTACTCAAAATCAAAATAATATGCCCATAATGGGCGGAGATCATGAAGCGGTGCCGGCTTCGACGATGGCCTATATTGAACAGCTTGAGCGTGAACTTGTCATGCTGCGTGAAAGCCTGCAATCAACATTAGAAGAGGTAGAAACGACCAACGAAGAGTTGCAAACGGCCAATGAAGAGCTGATGTCTGCCAATGAAGAGCTGCAAAGCACCAATGAAGAGCTGCATTCAGTCAATGAAGAGCTTTATACCGTGAACACTGAATACATGCTCAAAAATCAGGAGCTTGGGCAACTCAACAACGATATGCTCAACCTGCAAAGAAGCAGCGGCGTTTTGACCATATTTTTAGATGCCTCTCGGAATGTACGCAGTTTTACACCAGGTATTGGTGAGCTGTTTGGATTCCTTCCCCACGATATAGGGCGCTCTATTTTTCATTTAAACTCCGCTTTTTCGATAAGTGAGATTCAGTTGGAAGAGATTATTGGAAAAGCATTTAATCAAGAACAAAATCAAATTGAACTTGAAATTGCTCGACTGAATAAGATCTTTATTCTCAATGTGCTGCCGTTTTTGACTGAGCTGAATGAACTGGAAGGCGTTGTCCTTCAGTTCACTGACATTTCAACCATTCGTCAAGCTGAACAAGAGAAAGAAGAGCAGGAGAAGTTCGTAGCGAGTCTGGGTCAATTTAGTTCTACCGTTTACATCTTAGTTGATAAAAGTAGTCACAAATACCGTTATGTGTCTGATGGTATATACAAAATGTTAGGGTACACCGTTGAAGAAGCGCTATCAGAGCATCGCCTTGTGAAGCAGATTGCGCATCCAGATGATAGTGACACACTCCAAAAATTTATTGACAGTACCACACAACAACCAAAGTTGACTGACCTGTCGTTTGAATCAAGGCTTAGGCATAAAGAAGGGCACTACATTTGGGTGCTTCAAAATAGCACTTTTTATCAAGAGGATGACAATGGCAATGTGACCCGCTTGTTGAGCCTGACCGATATAACGGCCGTTAAAGAAGCTGAAGCTGAGCAAGCAAAACAAGAAAAACTGATTGCCTCGATTGGGCAAACAGCGCCGACCACATTTATACTCGTCAACAGAAAAGATCATAAATTCCTTTACGTGTCAGATGGGATTATTGATCTTCTCGGTTATTCGATTGAGGAAGTCGCCTCTACCCGTCGTTTGCTTTTAAAAATTATTCATCCAGATGATAAAGAAGCTTACGGTAAATTTATTCAGGTTGGTGCCGCCGATCCTAAAGATAAGCTTTCAGTTGAAGTACGGTATCAGCATAAGAAAGGGCATTACGTTTGGATTTTGCAAGAGAGCACATTTTATCAGTTGGATGATGATGGCAATGTCATTCGTTTGTTATCACTTACCGATATTTCGGCAATTAAGGAAGCCGAAGCTGAACGTGCTGCTCAGCAAAA
>JANQSK010000595.1 GCA_028284105.1 Anaerolineae bacterium | reverse complement strand
TTTTGCTGATCATGGGAAGGTCAAATCACGCCTGCTGGAACGCTTTGGCGCTTTGCCCGTTGCTGGTGACCGACATGTGGCCGAATTTTTCCCCTATTTTTTGACAAATGAAACGAACTTTGGAGAAACATACCGGGTGGCATTAACGTCTGTGGCTGATAGATATGGATGGCGTGCAGCTGACAAAAAACGATTGCAGGCTGTTGTATCTGGTGAACTCGATATACGGCCGTATTTGCAAAAACAGTCCAACGAGGCGGCGCACAGTATCGTGCAAGCGTTGGCCACAAACGGCCGTTATACAGGAATCATGAACTTGCCCAATAATGGTCAGATTGCCAATCTGCCGCATGATGTGGTTGTTGAAACGTATGGTATTGTAGAAAGAAGCGGTGCTTATGGCATTAGTGCGGGGGCTTTACCACCAGCGATTCAGGCAATCGTGAGTCGTCATGTGAGCAATCAAGAGCTCATCGTCGAAGCCGCACTGTCGGGTAACAGAAATCTGGCACAACAAGCTTTGCTTAATGATCCCATGATAACGTTGGCACCAGAAACGGCCGTTGCTATGTTAGATGAGCTTTTGGAGGCGAACAAAGATTTTTTGCCGTTGTTTTTCTAAGTGCTATTTTGGTTTATTGAAAACTTTTAAAGGAGAAAGTTGGTATGTTATCTGACGCACAAGTCACAATGTTTCATGAAAATGGATATGTGAATGGCGGGTCCCTTTTAACTGAGGAAGCTGTGGAGGAATTACGAGCTGAGGTGATGCGTGTTATTGAAGATCGGGATCGATCGGATGTTATTCAGCCTGTTCTTGGTCGTAACCTTTCTGGGGATGAACACGCACCCGTTTGGCAAATCGTAAATATTTGGCAAGCGAGTTCACCTTTTAAAGCGTTGATGGGGCACCCACAAATTACATCGGCAATTAGCCAGCTTACCGGCTCTCACCAACTTCGAATCTGGCATGATCAAATTCAATATAAGCCCCCTCAAGTGGGTGGAATCACCGATTGGCATCAAGATGCACCACTTTGGCCTATTATTGCACCCATGACCGAAGTGACGGCTTGGGTTGCTCTTGACGATGTCGATGAAAGCAATGGCTGGATGAGTATGGTTCCCGGCTCCCATCGGTGGGGGAATCATATTGATTTTCTGAATAGCTTAGATGATTATGAAACGATGCCCACAAGTTATGAAGGTCATCAAATTGATGTTGTGCGTTGTCCTGTTCGTAAAGGTGAGGTTCATTTTCACCATGCGTTGACCTGGCACGGATCCCATTCCAACAACAGTGGTCGGCCAAGAAGGGCGATAGCTTTGCACTACATGACTGAAGAAACGCGATATGTGGCATCGGGTCGTCATGTGATGAAAACGTATGTCGAAGTTGAAGACGGGGAAGTCATGCAGGGAAAGCATTTCCCATTGGTTTATGGATAGATTGGCCGATGCTATTGGGTAAATTTTCAACCTGCTTTTTTATTTTGACTGTATGGTTTGTTGGTAGATAACGGCCGTATTTCTCAGAAACCAACACTCAAAAAATCATTACGAAATTTGCCAGGGCTTATGCCTACTTCCCGTTTGAAAAATCGCCCAAAATAGGATGGATCATCAAAGCCAAGCCTATAACTGACCTCGGTGGCAGTTAAATCTGTATGTTGGAATAAACGCTTGGCCTCAAGAATCACTTCCTGTCGAATAAGCTGCCCTGGCGTATACCCTGTTGCGGATTTGACTGTTTTATTCAAATGATTCACAGACACACCAAGTTGGCTTGCATAATCTTGGACTGATAAATCAGAAATCACCTGTTTAGTAATGAGTTGTTTAAACTGGCGAGTCAAATTCTGAGAATTCTTCAAATGTCTATTTCCTGCTTTTGATTCTTGAATTTCACATATTCTCTGGATCTGGACTAGCAAGATATGAAGATAAGCTCGGAGCACTGATGCCGCTCGAAAATCAAACGTTTTAAACTCACTGGCAATGGTTCGATATAATTTTGAAACAGTTATTCGCTCTAATTCATTGAGCTGAAGTGTTGGATTTCCCTCAACGGTATGAAAAAAAGAAAGCTCGTGTAAAACCATAAAATCAGTCGGGGCAAGCATTAAAAAATCATCTGTAAAAAGCAGGATGTCCCCTTCAATGGGAACGGTCGTTCTCCAATAGTGAACCTGTCCTGGAGAAATAAAATAGAACGTATTTGGCTCAATGGGGTAGGCATTAAAATCAATATAATGTGTCCCTTGTCCCTGTGTCACATAGAGGATTTCATAAAAGTTGTGACGATGCGGATAAGAAGCTTGTGCTAAGGCTGGCGCCTCATCAAAACTTAAATATTCAAACGGAATTTCTTCGTGAGCCGTATCAATCCCCATCCGAAAAGTATGTAACGGAATGTCTTGATTTGTAACATTAATTTTAGAATCGAAGCCCATAGGGTTGCCTGCTTGTGTGATTATTTACCATTAACTCTCCTTTAATTTTCCTTGTTTTGAATAAAATATACAAAAAAGTACCAAAAAGAGGATTGAAAATCCCTGTTGTTTTTTATATTGGACTTTAAAATGATGATATCTGATTTTTAAATCGTCAAATAACAGTGAAGTCGAAGAGGTAAACAATTAAGAGCACTTCTACTCGTTGTTTAGGAGAGAATGTTATGAATTTTGAAATTGTGAAATCCGGTGAAGGGATTGAATATGAATGGTCAAGTGACCACATATTTGTTAAATCAGTGGGGGCTTTGGCGGAAGGTCGTGTTTCAATGGTGGAAGACACTATGAAACCAGGCTTTCATCTTGGTCGTCATCACCACAAAAAAATGACAGAAATTTTCTATATTCTTGAAGGGGAACTCACGCTGATTTTTGATGATAAAACAGTAGTTGCAACTCCTGGAACGACAATTAATGTGCCTCCCAACGTTTGGCATGAAGCTAAAAGTGAAGGTGGTGCTAAAATGTTATCTATCTTTAGCCCTGCTGGTTTTGAAGATTATTTAGCAGAAATGAAAACATTGAGTGATGAGCAATTTGCCGATGAGTCATTTATGAAGTCGCTCAATGAAAAATATGACATATGGAATGAATAAAACGACCCCAAATTATTATCAATTTATCGTTTATGGGTAGTTGTTCTCCCTAGTTTTGGAGGGAAATGATGTTCAAGCAAATGAAAGCAGTAATCATTCTATTGAGTTTAAGCACATTTCTTGCGGCTTGTTCTAGCGCAGCAGAGTCAATTGATGTGACTGAAGAGGGAGAGGTCGAAGTGACTGTCATAGAAGACGAACCAACGGCTGCACCTATTGAAGAATCGTCGGAGAATGCACTCACTGTTGAGGATAATACGGCCGTTTCTCTTCCCGAGCGTGAAGGGCCACGAACGCGTACCAGTGGGACAGTGCCTCACGTTCAAATTGGTGTTACGCCCATCAATGCCATCAATGAGGAACTAGTACGACGCGCATTTCTGTTACCCGGTGTAGAAAACAGACCAACCATTGTGTCTTTGCCGGGCACGTTAGGAATGTGGTTAACGGATGATGTGCCAGTTGTTCATCCAGAAGCGATTGTTGCAGGACGTGAATTTGCGCATATTCATACAGACGGCAGCTTGCATGCACCACTTCCCTTTGAGCGTGCGTTAGAAGTTGCCGAAAAGGGGTGGGGAGAACGTCATCCTTGGGCTGATGAACGAGATGGCTGGGATGGATTTGTGATGCTATTTACGCCTCAATCCATGGAAGAGTTAAATATTATTTTTCAGCTCATTGTTGAATCATACAATCATGTGACAGGAGAATCACTCATAGCATCAGACATCAATTGATTGCCTTCAAATTTAAGAAGATGCATGCTGTGAACCTTGGGATTTATCCTTTGCTTCACAAAGATATGAAGCTCACATTATATTGTGAGCTTTTTTTGTTATGCACTTTCAAGAACAATTGGAATTAGATTTAGGTGTAAAATTTAGGGAAAGAAAAGAATCGTTTGATAAAAAGGACACCTCATGCCCCAAAATAGCTTGCAAATTGCTCAACCCACGGTTCGGCTTGAAGAACCCCATGATTGCACCGATAGTAAAGATGTATTGGCAGTTCAATCGGCTATCTATGAGTCACTCGTGCGATATGATGTGAACTTGCGATATGCGCCATCCCTCGCCAAATCTTGGACAGTTTCAGATGATGCGCGTCATTGGACATTTCATCTTCGTGAAGAGATCAAATTTCACAATGGTGAGCCTTGTGATGCTGAAGCGGTTCGTTATTCATTGAACCGTATGGCACAACCTGATATGGGAGCTACTTTAGGCGCACCTGCCGTCTATCATCAATATCTACAAGGCATGACAATCGAAATTGTTGATAAGTACACCGTTTCTTTGATGTTAGCAGAACCTATGGCTGATTTGTTAGATGTCTTGTTGAGTGGATATATCTTGCCACCCAAGCACAGTGAAAAATATGGTGGAGACGTCAAGAATAACCCAGTGGGATCTGGCCCTTATCAATTTGAAGGATTTGATGGAACAACGCTCCATCTCAAACAAAATAGAGCTTTTAAACATTATGCGCCACAGTATGATCAACTGATTTGGCATGCTGTACCTGATTCAGCTGAACGTGTAAGCCGTGTTGAGCGGGGAAAACTCAATATTGCAACGGCCGTTTCACCCAATACGGCCGTCCCATCAGAGCAAGTTCACTTTACCCGATCCTGTGGTCCAACCGTGTACATCTTCATGTTTACCTGCTCCAGAGGGCCATTGCAGGATGCGCGGGTTCGCCTGGCTTTAAATCTTGGTGTGAATAGACAAGCAATTATTGACGAGGTGCTCTCTGGTGCAGGAGTTCCGCTTAGGGGGTTTCTCAGCCCAGTACATTTTGGCGCAAACCCAGCTGAAAGCTCAATTCGCTTTGATCCAGAGGGAGCAAAAGCCTTACTCAAAGAAGCTGGCTATGCTCAAGGAGTATCTTTGACCTTAAACAGCCCGACCAAATTGCCCAATGAAGCAGCACATCTTTCCAATGTGGTTGCTAAGCAGCTTCAAGAGATTGGGGTCGATCTCAAAATTGTCTATACAGAAGACCGCGTCGCGTATGCCAATCAGGTGCGTTTAAAGGAGATTCAAGACATGTGTGTGTTCGACTCTTCTCCTTTAAGCACATATCGCGTATTAAAAGAAAAAGTAGATTCTCGTTTTGCAGGGTCTTGGTGGCAAGGGTATCAAAACCAAACGGTTGAATCACTGTTGGATCAAGCTCAGAATACTGTTGATGAGTCTGAGAGGGAGCAGTTGTATCGTTCTTGTTACGATCACCTATGCCAAGACCCGCCTTGGCTTTATCTTTATAACCATGAGTTGATAACGGCCGTTTCTCCCAAGCTCAAAGAGTGGCAATTACCCAAACAAGGCTATTGGAGTCCTGTTTAAACAATTGCCCCCATACTATCCTGTCATGCCCGCGTAGGCGAGTATCCATCAGATTCATATTTCAAAGGCCGGTTCTAAACAAAATCGTTAGCTTAGCGTTTGAACCTCCAATTGATTTAATTCGATCAACGCCTTCAAACGGCCGTATGCAATGCGTAACGGCCGTTTAGAAAGCCAACTAAACAATGGATCGAAAGCTCGCAAATAACGCGGCATCACCAATTCACCCACTTCAGTCACCCGTGTTCCGCCGTCAACCGCTTCAAATAGCCTAGACCCTCGATAGCGAGTTGCACCATTGATGGTGTCGATTCTGATGCGGTTCGGTGGAAAAAATTCGGTAATTAAAAAGTGCCAATCAAAAGTCAACCCAAAAGAGGTGCGCACTTCTCGGAAAGTGCTTCCAGCCTGTAAAGGGCCTTCTAACGTAACCGATTTAATTTCAGGCTGCCAGCGTGTTTCGTTGTTAAGATTCGTAACAAAAGCAAACACTTCTTCTATGGGGCGATTGATAATGACGCTATGCTCAACTTTCATAAGTAATAATTCCAATCAATTAGGCAGCTAAAGGTAAGGCATGAAGCGGTGAACGGCCGTGTTTTTCTGCTAAATAGGCCATCATGCCTTGCTCCCCACGGGGTGTTGTCCAATTATGATTCCATTCAAAAAATGGTTTAAAGATGGGTGACAAGTAGCGAACGAGGGGCATGTTCACTGAGACGCGCCAATCAATCTCCACTTTAGTGCCATATCCATAATCAACCAACTTACCTCTCCAAACGCCGTCAAAGTCGCCAGACGCTTTGACCTCTACGAGTTGTCCAGGTTCCAATCGCATCGATTCAAGTTCAAATTCTAATTCATAAGGTAGAAAGCCCCGGGCCTTTACGCGGACACGTGCTCCAAAGGTTGGTTCGAAATACGCTTCTAGTAATTCTGCTTCAAGATATACACCTTTCCACCATTCAGGAAGTAGCGTTGCATTTGCCAATACTTCAAATACTTGTTCTGGCGAATAGCCAGGAAAATCCCAATACTCTACAAAATGATACTTATTTGCGGGCATGATTACTCCTAAGTAATTTTCAATAAATATCTTGAATTGATAATGCGGTTATGAAAATTACTTTTAGGAGAACAAGGGTCAAATTTGACCGATTTTTTCAATATATTTCTTGTTCTCCACTTAAAAATATAATAAATTTGAATGAATAATCAGAGAATAAAAAGCAACCGTCCCGCTAACGACCCCAAGAGCGTCCCTCCAACTTTTTGACTTTAAATTGATTGGAAATTTGATAGGAAATTAAAAAAGCTCATGATTGTTCATGAGCTTTTTGATGATGGTAAAGCGCTTAACCTACCAGGCCATCGCGTAAGATGTAGAGCGAGGATCTGCTCCTGCAGAACGCACGCCTGTTTCATGGTCAACGAAGATTGTGCAGACACGAGCCACTTTGTTGCTCCACTCTCCATCGTCAATGATATCGTGTCCTTTTTGTCGAAGTTCATCCAAAACGGCCGTTTCCCATCGAGATTCGGCCGTGACTTCATTGGGTCTAATGTGGTGGGGCCAAAATGAATTCGGAAAACTGTGTGAAATGACGCGAGGTGCTTCAATAGCTGCT
>JANQSK010000579.1 GCA_028284105.1 Anaerolineae bacterium | reverse complement strand
AGCGCGACTTCAACAACCAGCTGGTCAAGCCAATGCTGAAACAGCATGACCGTAACCTGCAAGACCCTGACCTGCGCAAAGCGATGGAAATCGACCTCGAATCGGTCTCCGACCTCGAAGAGCTCATGCGCGTCTGGGAAGGCCTGCACGGCTTGGAAACTGGGTTGGCTGTATAAGTCATTCACAAAACTGGTTAATCCAGTTCAAGAGTTATCAAAAACATGAGTCATCTGAAAAAATGACTCATGAAAAGGCTCAACCGAAAGGTTGGGTCTTTTTGTTTGCAAATAAAACAAAATTGAGGAGGAAGACCAAATTCTACATGCGTTACTTCATATTTTATGCCATAAAACCGAAAAGCGGCGCCGAGTTTCCTCGCTACCGCTTTATCGATCATATTCTGCGTTGAGTCTTTTATGGCTACTTTATCCCCATTCTGGGGTTGTCTTAAATTCGAGATGCCTGATGCTTGACAGGACGATACAGGATTCAAAAATCTTTCTTGACTACTGTTCCATCGAACAAATATTGTCGAATAGGATTTTGGGATGGCACCTGTGGTTTTAACAAACAGACCGCATATATGTGTCCGGCACAAGCAGTCTGTCAAAACACCGGCCCCTTATTGAAGTTATTGAGTAGCCTCAATTCTTATCCTCAAGCCTTCTCTATACCTTTGACCTTTCCCAATAGAACCGCATTCTCGTTCGCCAACCATTGGATATAGTTGTCCAGTCGCCATCTGTAGATTGGAAATAATGTATATAACCACCATCCCAAGCAGAGTTTGAACCACTACCACTTTTATGCCACACTCTATAAATTTTCCCTGTATTTTCGGTGTGATAATGGGGCTGCGTATCCGCATGACCGGACGGATGTTGTTCATGGCAGGGGGCTGATGCGGATTTGAGTTCGTTTCCGTCAGTATATTTACTCGCACTAAAATTTATTTCTAATAGCTTATCTGTTTTGGCGGTGTTCTTGCCATTACCTTCCCAATCACGGTAAACCTTGATCCGCAAGTAGTCCTTATAGAGTATATGTCCCCTGACTGAAGCGTTCATACCCGAGTTCCAGCCAGTATACAGGCCCTGAGCTTCCGCGTTAGAAGTCCATTTAGAATAAGTGGTCGGAGCATCTCCCACGTCAAACCAAATCCTATCCCATATTTTTTGATCCTTGGAATACATTTTAGAGCCAACCTGGTTACTTTGATCACTTTCGTAGCTCAACCAATATTGGTTGCTGGTCCAGCTGATCCAATTTGCTGTACTTGGATCAACTTCTTCTAATATCAATTTTGTTATCTTTAATTTCTTTAGATCAGCTATTTCCTCATTTTATCTCCTATGCTAATAAACTATATTAATTAACCCACATTCAAAATTTCTATATCATCAAGCACCGCCTTAAAAATTTGGTTTAGTATACACTCGGTATTGCATTCAGCCTATCACGAAAGCGTAACCAAAACATAACCAGCAAATGAAACTATTAACGCAACAGTCTACAATTGATTGATTTTTTGGAGTGTTTTAGGATAAACGGCTGTATCAATAACCAACAATCAATTGGATACTGAAAATCCCCTATTTAAGTTCTACCCTATCTGCGTTTTGGGGAAACGGCCGTTGCGAATTGTGAATGGTAAACCGTTCATATGGATGAGAAACGGCCGTTCTGGTATATTCCTTAAAGTGTTCCGATAAAAGTTCATCAGCTCACTTACTTGTAAAACTCATGAAAAAAAGAAATATCAGACGAAAAATAAGTCGAAGAAGCCAGAATCCAACCCAGACAAATCCTGCAAATCGATTTCTGGAAGCACTTGATAAAGAGTTTCAAAAGAACCAACCCAAAACACCTGCTAAATATCCATACAACAAAAAAACTAATCGCATTCAATTACCTAGAGAAATTGATTCGGAAATAATTAAGATCGTCGTAGCTGGTCAGAAAGCAACGGCCGTTAAATGGGTAACACAACTTACTGGCGCGGGGTTGAGAATATCAAAGGATTATGTTGACCGCTTAATTAAAATTAGCGGAGGTAGTGATTTCTGAAAGTACACCTCTCCCTGCGTTCTGCCCTATCTGCGCTTGAGGGAAACGGCCGTTGCGAATTGTGAAGTGTAAATTTCCGTATCAGTGTCCGAGGAACGGCCGTAATCAACCCAATCATCAAATCCACTCATCTTCATGTTATAATGCAACAGAGCAATTATCTTTTACACTGGAGGAACTATAAATCCACGAATTGATCTCAATCCACAAATTTGCCACGGAAAACCTGTCATTAAAGGCACTCGCGTGATGGTATCCACCATTTTGGGGGCACTTTCAGCTGGTGATTCGATTGAAATGATTTTGGAAGATTATCCCAACCTTAAAAAAGAAGATATTTCAGCCGCCCTCCAATTTGCTAGTGAACTCACAAAATTTGAAGATATACCCTACGAATTTAATCAAGCATGATTTTTCTTCTTGATGAAAATTTCCCAAAATCAGCAAATTCATTTCTTACGAATTTAGGCCACGAGGTTATCGACGTTAGAGGCACTAAATTGCAAGGCTCTGACGATTTTCAACTTTTTGAATTAGCTCAGCATCACCAAGCCATCCTCCTCACCCCTGATCGAGATTTTTATCACACCGTGCCGCTACTTTACCCTAACCACTTTGGTGTCATCGTTATCGCGTTAAAACAACCAAACCGAGCATCCATATTATCTCGCCTCGATTGGATTCTGAAGCAAGAGTTCATTTTATCTATCGAAAACCAAATTATCCTTTTAAGAGATAGCACGTATCGAATCAGAAAATAATCAATTGATAATTGAAAAACCCCTATCCGCGTTTGGGGGTAACGGCCGTTAACAACCAAAAATGACAAAAAAAGGTTTTTAGATAAATACCATTTTTGTTGGATTAACAAACCTCAATGATGGGTTTGATGTCGAATCAATCAAATATTTCTCAGAAAAAGAGTTCGCAACAGAAAACCTTAACACTCAAATCAGAGGAGAAATTATGACAAATAAAGTACGTGTTGGTGTTGTAGGAACAAGCTGGTATGCAGACTTTATGCATTTACCTGCTCTCAAGAGCCATCCACAAGCTGCGCTGGTTGCTATTTGCGGGCGTAATCGTGACCGTGCTGAGGAACTAGCTGAGAAGTACAATATCTCCCAAATTTTTACTGATTATCAAGAGATGATTGATAATGGAGACCTGGAAGCCATTGTTGTGGCAACTCCTGATGATTTACA
>JANQSK010000567.1 GCA_028284105.1 Anaerolineae bacterium | reverse complement strand
TATTGGAGCAAAATCAAAGGATGCCGCCGCAGGTAAGGTGAAAATTGGCGAGCGGGCCGCCTTTGTGACGGAGTATGAAGAGCTGGGCACGACGGCTATTGGTAAATCGTTTGATGACCGGGCAGGCTGTGCCGCTTTGATTGAACTGTTGAAGAAACGGCCGTATGCGTTTGATCTCTATGCCACATTTACTGTGCAAGAAGAGGTCGGTTTACGAGGGGCTGCCGTCGTGGCGTATGACATTGAGCCCGATGCAGCGCTTATTCTAGAATGCACCCCCGCGTATGATTTCCCTAATAAAAATGATGTCAGCCCCAATGTGGCGGTTGGCAAAGGCCCTTCTATTTATGTGATGGACAGCGGCACGATTCAAGACCCTAAACTTGTGGCGCATATTACCAGCACAGCCGCAAGCAACAACATCCCATACCAAATTCGTCAACCGGGAGGGGGGGGCACCAACACCTCAGCGATTCAAAGAACCGGCGGTGGTGTGTCAGCCGCAACAATTGCGGTGCCGGGACGGTATGCCCATACACCATCGATGATGATTAGCCTTGAAGATTATGAAAACGTAATTCAGCTGGCCGATGCAACTCTTAGAAGTTTGACGCCGAGCATTATAAAGAGAAACCTATCATGAATGAGTTAATTAAAAAGTTAGTCGAAGCATATGGCCCATCTGGCTTTGAAGATCAAATGCGTGATTTGATCCATGAAGAAATCAAATCATTGGCTGATGAAATTTCGGTAGATCCTATGGGGAACCTGATTGCGCTCAAAAAAGGGGACGGATCAGGTTTAAAAGTGATGATTGCTGCCCACATGGATGAAATTGGCGTCATGGTGACACACGTGAGCAAAGAAGGGTTTGCTCGTTTTACTAATATTGGTGGCCTTAATCCACAAACTTTTATTGGTAATCGCGTGCAGTTTGCAGATGGCACCGTGGGTATTATTCATGCAGATCGCGCCACGGATCGCTCTAAGAACCAACCAATCAGCAAATATTTTATTGATGTGGGTGCAACCAGTGCAGAGGATTGTGCTGTCAAGCCAGGAGATGCAGCAGGCTTTTTACGGCCGTTTCTTGCCAACGGCAAACGTCTCTCCGCCAAAAGCATGGATGACCGCATCGGCTGTGTGGTTGCTATTGAAGCGATGCGTCGTTTAGCCCAATCACCACACGATGTTTACTTTGTTTTTAGTGTGCAAGAAGAAGTTGGTACCCGTGGTGCCCAAATTGCGGCCAACCGGATTGATCCCGACGTGGGGATTGCATTGGATGTCACCTTGACGGGGGATGTGCCTGAAGCAGTGCCGATGGCTGTTGATCTCGGTGGAGGTGCAGCCATTAAAGTCAAAGACAGCGGCATGATTGCCCACGCAGGCTTAGTTAAAGTCATGAAACAACGTGCTGAAGAAGGTGATATTCCTTATCAATTGGAAGTCTTAACCGCAGGCACAACAGACGCTCGACCCATTCAAATTTCGAATGGGGGAGCGGCGGCTGGCTGTATTTCAATTCCATGCCGTTACGTTCACTCGCAAAGTGAAACGGTACACGCTGACGATGTCGAAAACTGTATTCAACTGTTGGTGGCTATCTTGGAAAAACCGATCGATTTATAGAAAAACAAAGATTAGGGATTGGCTATTGATGGCTGATTCCTAATCTCTCATTCCCCATTTTAACCTTATTCTCCACCTGGCAACATATCAGCCCCAAATAGTCTCGCCCAAATCCAAGCGACTGTTAGTGTTGGAATGGGTTGCGTAAATGGAATGACGGCTTCGATGACTGAGAAGCCGCGCAATGCTTTGAGCCCCCATCTGTCGAGCAGAACCCACGTAACAGGTGCTGCTAAAATATCTAACCCAAAATCGAGCAGATCGATAAAGATGACAATAAGCAGCGGGGTGTGGAGCAATGTTTCGCCAAAGGTGGCGTTGGGTGGGATGTCGAGCTTTTTAACCATGCGATTCACAATTCCCCATAGCAAAAGTGCTAAGAGCAAGGCGGTACCCATGGCAATCAATAAATAAAGTCCAAATGTTTGTAAAAATTCTTGAAGCATAAACTCTTCTTTGTGATCAGGGCCTATGATGAGCCATTGATCGTTGTGTTTCTAATATTGTTTACGATGAAGTGGTGGATTGAGTTGTAAACTATCATTATTGACGCCATTTTGGCGAATGTGTCACTCATTGTCACAAATGATGTGGATCATGGCAATCTTCACGCTTCCTTCACAGACGAGCTAATAAGTTGGGCTAGAATCGCTTGGGGTGTGTAGAACATAATTTCTACTGGATGAAAGATAGATGCAGCGAAAACAAAATTCCCGACAAGAAAAACGGCCGTTTTCCGCGCTGGTACAGCTTCGCCCCGATCTGCTAAGCGCAATCAAAATTATTGCAGATAATGAGCAGCGTCAGGTGGGAACGGTGGTGAACGAACTCGTAGCCTTTGCCTTAGAGCAACACCAATCCGCCGAAGATAGCCTAGAAGTGTGGCACAATTTGACCCCCCGCGAACGTGAAGTGACAGCCTATATTTGGCTTGGGCTGACCAATCCCCAAATTGCAGAGACCCTGAGCATTAGCCCCAATACGGTCAAGACGCATATCAAAAATTTGCTGGCGAAGTTCCATGTGAACAGCAAACTTGAGTTAAGACATCAGCTGGTGAGCGTTGATTTTACAGAGTGGCTGGAGACGGTACGCTCACCTGAAGGGATTAATGTCAATGGGGGGAAATTGTAGAAACGGCCGTTTTCACCTGTGTAGGTGATTGAATCCAACAGACGTTCTAGCTATCTTGGCAGGATGACTTATTTAACAGATGACCAACAACAAGGCGTTACAATTGTTATCGGAAATCCACCTGAAAAAGCGCTTCTGGAGGCTGTGACGCAACTCGCAATAATGGGGGATGTTTTGCTTCTGGCAGAAGATGAACCGCCGTTTCTTGCTGGGCAAGCTGGGATTTCTGTGGAGAGAATACGGCCGTATACTTACCATCAAACTATTAAGCAGCTTCAAGAAGTGCAACCTACCACAGCCATTGTTTTACTCAATATGCTTGCGCCTTTATACAGAGATAAACTGCCCATTCGTGAACAATTTCAACTGACTCGGATTGCAGCAAAACATGTTTATCACTTGGGACGTGCCAAACCCGTTTTACTGACACTGAAGCCCAACACAGCGCCTCATCACATCGGCCTCATCAAAATCCTACGCAAGATAGCGAATCAAGTTTATATGTTTGAATCTCCTCAAGAAGGGGGGCAAACAGGGTTACTTTAGAGCAGATGTCGCCTTATTCGAAATTTCCTAGCTCTTGAGCTGGATCGGTTGAGATAGTATCTGGCCAATTTGAATACCAAATATCCGCGCTCGAGTTGCCTACATGGAGTGGCTGCCTTTCGTATCCTTCAATTGGAGGCAGCAACGGTTCAATCATGACATCAAAACGGGGAACTGAAAAGTAAGGAAAAGATTGGCGTGCTTGGCCTGATTTATTGGTCACGCGGTGTGGCGTTGACATCAAGCGGCCGCCACTCCATAGCTCAAGCATGTCACCCACGTTCATAACAAGCCCATCTGGTGGGCATTTGGCCGGAATCCATTCCCCGTTTCGATTTCGGACCTCTAAGCCACCAATGGGATCATGAGCCAACAGGGTAATCAAGTTGAAATCTTTGTGTGGATGGATACCCCAATCTTCTGACTGTGGCGGCAATGGAGGATAGTTGATCAAGGTCATATTGGTGAGCGGATTGCTCATGCAGGAGAGGACATATTCTTCATCAATCCCTAGCTGTTGGCTTAAAGTTCGCAGCACTTGATGGCTTACCCGCTCCATTTCTGCCCAATAGGTGAGGATGAGCGTTTTGACGTCTGCCTCAATGTTAGGCCAGCGGTTTGGGGCATAGGGCGCAGATTGTTGACAGATGGGGTCCGTAACGGCCGTTTCGGTATGCAACTTCCATGCTTCATACTGGTCTGCTTTCCCTTTGCCTGAGTTGGGTGTGAAATACCCGAGCGGCACAAAGCCACGGTAGTTTCCTTTTTCAACAGTTTGTTGGGCAAGAATATCGCGTGATGTGTCGAAGACGGTAGAAACGGCCGTTCGCATATCATCAATAACTGCCATCGAAACACCATGCCCGACCACAATCGCAAAACCAATTTCAGATAATGCATGATAAAGTGCTTGAGCAGATTCTGCTGAGCCTTCTTGATTTGTAGACAAAAATAGAGAGGATATATCAATAATTGGAAGGTTCATAGTTCATTTTTCTTTATAGCATTTGACGAATTTTTTGCGTTAATGCGGTTGGGGAGAATGGTTTTTGTAAAAATGCATGCCCTTTGTCAATAAAATCTTCAATGGATAGTTTACTATCAGCGTAGCCAGACATAAAAATGACCTTCAAATCAGGTCTTTCTAAAAGAAGTTGAGCAGCTAATATATTGCCATTCATCTTTGGCATAACAACATCTGTAACCAATAAATCGATTGAACCTGAATATTCACTTGAAACATGTAGCGCTTCTGCACCATTGGTAGCCTGAAGGACATTGTATCCTTGGATTTTTAAAATCTCTAAGGTCAATTCTCTCACTTCTTTGTTGTCTTCAACGAGAAGTAGCGTTTCATGACCTTGCAAGTTTTCAACGATTTCACTTTCTTTTATAACGGATGGAATCGCCTTGTCACTTTTAGGAAAATAAATTGAGAAGCAGGTTCCTTGATTAATTCCGCTTTCAACCTCGATGAAACCATTTAACTTCTTAACAATGCCATAGACTGTAGATAATCCTAACCCCGTTCCCTTATCAACCTCTTTTGTGGTAAAGAAGGGCTCAAAAATGCGATTGTGCAAAGATTTTGGTATGCCATGACCTGTGTCTTCAATAGTGAGTAAAACATAATCATGATGTGGTTCAGATTCATGCGCAAATACCTTCTGTGAAATGTTTGCTGTTTTAATCGTCAATGTACCGCCGTCAGGCATGGCATCTTTCGCGTTTGCAACTAAATTGACGATGATTTGCTCAACTTGTGATAAGTCTCCTTCGATTCCCCAAAGATTGGAGGTGAGGATTGGATTTAGCTGAATATCTTCACCGATAATGGGATGAAGCATCATCTCTAAATCTTGAATGATTTTATTCAAATTTAAACTTTGAATTTCATAAATATGCTTTTGACTAAAAGTCATTAACTGCGCGATGAGGTTGGCTGCTTTTTCCCCAGCGAACTTAATGCGTCGAATTAATTTTTTGAACGGACTACTTTCAGGCACTTGAATATCTAAGAGTTCGGAAGTGCCATTAATAGCCGTGAGAATATTATTGAAATCGTGTGCTATCCCAGCTGTAAACTGGCCAATGGCTTCCATTTTTTGTGCAAATTGAAGCTGTTCCTCAAGATATTTTCGTTCGGAGATATCTTGAATTGTTCCTTTTAAACCAATGATTTCACCATTTTGATTCAATTCAAATTTAGCATTGGATGTAATGTATTTGATTTGGCCATCTTTGCCTTTAATACGATATTCAATTTTTTCAGGAATTTTTCCTTCTTCAATACCTACAAAGGCGTTATCAAAAATGTCTAAATCTTCTTCAATAATAAGGTCGCGTACGAGCTGAATATCTGGCGTTTGAGCGTGCGGAATATCATAAACATTAAACATACCGTCAGACCAAATGATTGTGCCTGAAACCATGTCCCATTCCCAGCTGCCAATGAGGGCCATTTTTTGCGCATCTTGTAGTCGTGCTTCGCTTTGTTTGAGCGCGGCCTCAATCTCTTTTTGGTGTGTAATATCAACCATGATGCCACGCAATGCTACGACTTTATTATCCATTTTTACCGGGGTAATCATGTCTTGGAACCAAACAATACGGCCGTTTTTGGCAATCATACGGTATTCAAGTTTGATACCCTCGCCAACTTTAATCGCGCGGTCAATTTGGCTTTCTACCTTGCCTTTATCTTCGGGATGGAGATGTCTATCCCAAAAATTAGCTTCACTTAACCATTCTGGAATAGCATAGCCTAAGAGACGCTCAGCTTGTGCACTGATGAAGGTTAGCGTTTGTCTTGAGAGATCGACTTCCCAAACAATTCCTTCAATGGCGTTAATAAGCTCAATGCGCTGTTGAAAGGCCAATTGGGCGACCAGTTCTGCTTGATGTCGAGCCTTTTTACTCTCAAATTCTAATAGCGCTCTATTAACGACAGGTCCTAATCGATACAATCGATCTTTGATGACGTAATCAGTTGCCCCAGCTTTAAGACTTTCAATTGCAAATTCCTCTCCCACAGTGCCAGACACCAAAATAAAGGGAATATCAGCCTCAAGCTCTTGAAACAAACGGAGGGCTGTAAGCCCATCAAATGCAGGTAAATTATAGTCGGCTAAAATAAGGTCAATATGGTCTGAGGAATGGAGCGTCGTTAAAAATTCTTCTTCCGTTTCGACGCGTGTCCATTCACAAACATAGCCAGCTTCTTCCAATTCTGATATTTCAAGCTCGACATCAAACGGATCATCTTCAAGTATTAAGATGGTGATAGATTTGGGGCTGATTTGATTATCCATAGTGATTCTACCTATGAGGTGAATAAGAATTGGTTTTGAAGAAGCATGGTTGTAAATTTACTGATTGGTGCCCTTGAAAAGTAAAGAATTAAATAGGTCAAATTACATGTTTCCAGGAAGTTCATTGGTCAAAATCCAAAATAGACCTAACTGCTTAACGACGGTCATGAAATTATCGAACTCGACAGGTTTTACAACATAGGCATTTGTTCCTAATTGATAGCTTTCTATAAGGTCTTGTTCCTCACGTGATGATGTGAGAACGACAATAGGTAAGAGTTTGAGCCGGTCATCATTTTTTACCTGACGAAGCACTTCTAACCCGTCAACCTTCGGCATTTTGATATCCAGCAACATTAATGCGGGAAGTTCATCTTCTCGAGATTCAAACGGCCCACGCCTAAATAAGTAATTTAATGCTTCTTCTCCATCTCGAACGACTGTAATTTCATTGGCTAAATTATGTTCTTCCAATGCCGCTAAGATTAATTCAACGTCATTTGAGTCATCTTCTGCTAATAAAATTCGCTTAATCTTCATTTTGTTCCTGTTTTATCCTCCTAGCTGCTCCAATTAAAATGCTTAATGAGGGTTATGCTTTGATGTCTTGCCCTAAGGAAGGAACTGTGAAATAGAACGTTGCACCCTCATTAAGCCTACCTTCAGCCACAACAATTCCGCCATGCCGATTGATTATTCGTTTGACGGTTGCTAAACCAATGCCTGTCCCTTCAAATTCATCATTTCGGTGAAGCCGCTGAAAAACACCAAAAAGCTTATGCGTATAGGTTGGGTCAAATCCAACACCGTTATCTTTTACATATATCACACAATGGTTTGAAATAGGTTTGTTTTCGCGTAATGACTTTGCTAACTTGCTCGAAACAAATTTTTGTTCAGATAGCTCAGATAAGGACAGTGCACCGATTTCAATGTAGGCAGTTGATTTAGGTCCACTATATTTTAAAGCATTTGAAATGAGATTTGTAAGAACAATTTTGAGTAAGTTTTGATCTCCTTTTACATGGGGTAACTCATTCAACTTCCACTCGATTTTTCTGTTTTGTGTTTCTAAATTCAATTCCTGCAGTATCAATTGAACTAATTGGTTTAGATCGATTTTTTGGGCTAATAATTCCTTTCGGCTCATCCTTGAAAAAGCGAGGAGGTCATCAATGAGCTGTCCCATTCGTTGGGAAGAATCCGCAATATTTTGTAAATACCGCTGAGATGTCGCGTCCAATTGACTTTGATCTCTTTTTTGTAATAGCTTTAAAAATCCGTTGATATGACGAAGGGGCGCGCGTAAATCATGTGATACTGAATATGAAAAGCTTTCTAATTCTTTGTTTGCAACGCTTAAATTATCCGTTGTTTTCTCTAACAAGGTGTTTGTAGATTTTAAGTCTTGCATGAGGTTAAGCATGCCTTGGTTGAGTGTTTCCACTTCTTTCACTCTTTGATTAAGCTCTTGAGTTCGTATGTTAACGGTATTTTCTAAGTCAACAGTATGTTGTTGAACCTGCTCTAATAATTTAGCTTTGGCGATTGCTAGAGAACATTGGGCTGCAGCTTGCTTTCCGATTGCAATCTCAGATTGACTTAGATGATGTGGTGATGAATAAGTCAATATTGTTACGCCAATCTTTTGATTCTCATCAATTAATGGGAGAGCAAGAAGTGAGTCAATTTTTGAAGTATTGAGATTGGAGCTAAGTAGTTCTGGATAATTTAAAAAGTCGTTGATGAACAGAGGTTCTGATGTCTTAAGAACGTGGTTGTAAATTTTTTCAAAATTTTTGTTGTTACCTGCTTGACCCTCAGTGTTTCCATTTACGGCCGTGTTTTTTACATCCTCAAGTAAAATAAACGCCGCATCAGCGTGCAAAAGTTCCGCCAAACGAGATGAAATATAATCTAGAAGTTCTTTGAATGAGGTCTCCTCAAAAGTTGCTAGCGTAATATCGTTTAAGATTGTTAGCTGACGGGTTTTGGCCTCTTTTTCGGCTTCTGCTTGTTTTTTATCAGTGATATCTTCATAAACCCCTAAAATACCAATCACCTCTCCGTCTTTGTTAAAAAGCGGGAATTTTGAAGAATCAACAAGCATGACGCGGCCATCTGCGCGAGTTTGAGTGCGGATCAAATTGAGTAATGGCTTTCCAGATTGAATAACCTGTTGGTCAGAACGACGATATAGATCGGCCTCCCCAGAGGTCCACGGTAAATCGCTATCTAATTTTCCAATTATTTCGTCGGGAGATTGATAACCGGCTGATTCTGCAAATTTTTGATTGCACCCAATAATGTTGAGGTTGTTATCTTTCCAGAAAATATATTGTGGGTTGGTGTCTAAAACACGTCGTAAGAAGGCAAGTGACTCAATTAAGGTATCTTCTGCTTGTTTTTGAACAGTAATGTCATCAATAATACCAATTAAATACTCTTCA